>DATEOQ010000067.1:0-7239 GCA_035273905.1 Candidatus Eiseniibacteriota bacterium
CGCGCTCCCGGATACGCGGCACGTGGTGCGGCGATGGATCCTCGCGAACATCCCGGCCGGGGCGCCGATGGCGGTCGAGCTCTACGGTCCGGTGTTTCGTTCGGACGAGCGGTCGATCGTGATCTGGCCGTTCTTCGCGACCCGCGCGCCGCTGGTCCGCCCGGCGTATCACTGGGAATGGCTGGACGGGCTCGCCTACTACGTCGAGTCCCAGGAGGTCTCGAACCGCTTCGCCGTCGATTCCCTCGCCTATCCGGTCGAGTCGGCGTTTTACCGGTGGATTCACGCGCACGCGGCGGTGGTCTGGAAGGCGGACCCCAAGACGATGTCCGGCCCCATCATCGAGGTGAGGCGCGTTCCGACCAGCGTCAGCACGCGCGCCGAGCGGGACAGCGTATTCCGGCTCGCCATGCCCACCGCCAGCGCGGTGAACCGCATCGGGCTCTGGTGCGCCGACTACGCCGTGCTCTTCGGTCGGCTGCGCCTGGATAACCGCGCGGAGGAATGGGCCGACCGCGGGCTCCAGGTGCGCGCGTCTCAGATGACGCCGCGGCTCCTCAACACGCTCGCCTACGCCAAGCTGAACCTCGAGAAGTACGACGAGGCCGAGCGGGTGGCCGCGCTCGGCGTGGAGCGCTCACCGAACGACGGCGTCATCCACCTCTACCGCGGCATCGCGCTCCATGGGCTCGACCGGCTGAACGACGCGCTGGCCGAGTACCGGAGGGCGTACGAGCTCTCGCACGACGCACGCGCGCTGATCCGCATGGGCATGGCGCTCGGGGAGATGAAGCGCTTCGACGAAGCGTTGCAGGTCCTAGGCCAGATCCCCGAGGGCCACCCGGACCGCTTCGCCGCGGCACGCGAGGCGGCGCTGATCTTGATCAACGGCATGCACAAGCCGGCGGAGGGACTCGCGGCGATGCAGGAGGCAGCAAGGCTCGCCCCCGATCCCAGCGAGGCGGCGAGGATCAACCAGGAGATCGCGCGGATCGAAGCGGAGCTGCGAACGGGGCGGTAGGCTAGCGCTGAGCCTTGATGTGGACGCGCCCTGTGCCCTGCGTGGCGCCGAAGCCACAGAACTCGACGCGATTTCCGTCCGGATCGCTGAAGTAGATCGAGCGCGCGCCCCAGAACGGAAACGAGACCGGTCCCTCGACTTCGAGACCGTGCCGCTCGAGCGCGGCCTTGAGGTCCTCGATCCGCTCGTCCTCGGTCCCGAACGCGAAGTGAAGCGGTCCCTTCACGTGCGCCGCGCCGAACGAGAGCGGCCCCGTCGTGATTCCGATCCGCTGCGACTTCCCCGGCGGTCCCGCCCAGAGCCAGGCGAACTTCTCGTTGCCCGCGTTGTCGACGGCGAGCCCCACGACGTCGCGGTAGAACGCGAACGACCGCGCCACGTCCTGCACGACCAGAATGACTTCGGAGATGCCCTGCGCGGGACGGCCCCCGAGGGCCGGCGCCGCGGTTTCGGTGCTCACAGTCCGTACTCCTTCTGCTTGCGGTAGAGCGTGCGAAGCCCGATGCCCAGGATCTTCGCCGCACGCTGCTTGTCGTAGCCCACGGAGCGGAGCGTCGCCTCGAGCGCGGCGCGCTCGATCTCGTTCATCGACATACCCACCGACACGGGCATGGCCGTCGCGGCCGAAGCCTGCTGCTGGCGGATCGTGATGGGGAGATCGGATACATCGAGCGTGCGGCGCCCCTGCGCGAAGATCACCATCTCTTCGATCGTGTTCTTGAGCTCCCGCACGTTGCCGGGCCACTCGTACTCCATCATCCGGTCCACCACGCCGCGGGTCACGCCGGTGACCTTCCGCCCGTGCTCCTTGTTGAACTCGTGAATGAATGTGTCCACGAGAACCGGGATGTCCTCGCGACGATCCCGGAGCGGCGGCACCTCGAGCTGGATCACCTTCAAACGGTAGAAGAGGTCCTCGCGGAACTGCCCGCGCGCGGTCATGAGATCGAGCCGGCGGTTGGTCGCCGCGATCACGCGCACGTCCACGGTCACCGTCTCGTTCCCGCCCACGCGCTCGAATTGCCTGTCCTGGAGCACACGCAACAGCTTGGTCTGGATCGGGGCCGAGATCTCCGAGATCTCGTCGATGAACAGCGTTCCATGATCGGCGATCTCGAAGCGCCCCTTGCGCTGCTGATCCGCGCCCGTGAAGGCGCCCTTCTCGTGACCGAAGAGCTCGCTCTCGATGATGTTGGCCGAGAGCTCCGCGCAGTGGAGCTTCACGAAGCGCTCGTCCTTGCGCGGCGAGAGCTGGTGGATGGCCTGCGCAATCAGCTCCTTGCCGGTCCCGGTCTCGCCATAGATGAGCACGGTGGCGCGGGTCGGAGCGATCTGCACGATCTTGTCCTTGAGGTCCTCCATCACCCGCGACTGCCCCGTGAGGCTGGGGATGCTGAGGCGGCGATCGAGGCGGTCGGCGAGGTCTTCCGCTTTGGACACGAGCTGCTGGTGCGAGAGCGCGCGCCGGATCACGGCGAGCATCTTGTCGCGATTCAAGGGACGGTGCTGGAAATCGTACGCCCCCTGGCGCATGGCTTCGGTGGCAAGCTCGAGCGAGCCCTGGTCGGCGATGAAGATGACGCAGACTTCGGGATTCCGCTTCTTCGCCACCTCGAGGAGACGCATGCCGTCCACGCGGTGCGCCTTGAGCTCCGTGATCACGACCTCGGGGCCGGGGGCCGCGCTGTCGCCGGAGCCGTTGGCGCTCGCGCCGTCGAGGATGTTGAACGCCTGCTCGCCGTCCTTGGCCCACTCGACATCGATGTCGTTGGCGGCCAGGAACGCCTTGAGCTCGGCTGTCTCGGACGAGTCCTTGTCCACGATGAGGGCGCGCGGTGGGCGCAGGCTCAACGGAGGGTCTCCTCGATTCAGGAGGAAAGTGGCGAAACCGTAAGAGTTTAGCGGGGGAAATCGCGGGGGTCAAGGCGGGCTCGACGGACGCCGAAACCGCGGTACAGCCGCTACGTCAGCACGTCGGCGATGTTGATGCCGTATTCCTCGGGATCGAGCGCTGAGACGATGGTCACCAGGTAGGTGGCGTTGGCCTCGTCGCGGGCGGTGAGGTCGAAGATCGGGCCGTCGGCCACGGGCTTCCGGTCCGAATCCGCGACGACCTGCACCTTCGGGCGGAAGATGTCCGTCGCGTTGTGCGAGATCACGACCGCGATCTCGTTCGTATCCAGCAGCACCGTCGTTCCCGCAGGGTACATCCCCACCGTGTTGATGAACGCCTTGATCAGGAGCGGATCGAACTTGTTCCGGTTCTGCGAGATGATCTGGTGGAGCGCCGCGTACGGAGGGAACGCGTTCTTCCGGTAGGCGCGGTGCGCCGTCATGGCGTCGTAGCAGTCGACGATCGCGACGATCCGGCTGAAGAGCGACTGGTCCATGTGCCCTTCGAGCTGCGGGTAGCCGCTCTTGTCGTAGTTGATGTGGTGCTCGTAGGCGACGATCATCGAGCGGAGCGCGAGATCGTTCAGGCCGCGCATGCGCGCGATCATCTTCACGCCCTGGACCGGGTGGTCCACGACGAGCTTCCACTCCTCGGGCGTGAGCTTCCCCGCCTTGTTGAGCACCCAGGGCGGGATGGACGCCTTGCCGAGGTCGTGCAGGAGCGCGGCCACGCCCAGTTCTCCGAGCATCTTCTTCGAGAGTCCGAGCCTCTGGCCGACGGCGATGGACAGGATCGACACGTTCACGCAGTGCTGGAACGTGTACTCGTCGTGGTTCTTGATCGCGGTGAGTCCGAGGAGCGAGAACTCCTCGTCGATGATGAGATCGACGATGGACTGGACCGCGCGCTTGGCCTTTCGCAGATCCACGGGCCGGTGGTCGCGCGCGCTCAGCATCACGGTGCGCGCGGACTCGATCGCACGGTAGAAGCCCCGCTTCGCGGCCTTCCGGCTGTCGCGCCGCTCCTCGGCCGTGACGGCGCCTTCCTTGGGCACCACGGTCCGGATCGGGACGATGTTCTGGACCGAGAGCTTTGCGAGCGCGGACGTGAAGTCGTCGAACGGACTCTCCGACTTCGGGTCCACGTCGAGGAAGAGCCGGACGAACTTCTTCACCTCGGGCGGCGTGAGCCGGCCGGCGAAGGAGAAGCCGCTCAGGTCGCGCGCCTTGAGCTCGTCGATCAGGAACTGGTAGCTCGGATAGGACGACGCGTCCACGCGCAGGCGCTGCTGGTTCACGTACAGGAAGTCGCCGATCGCCTGGAGCTTGAACTTCCCCTCGGCGGTATACATCTGGTCCACGGTCTCGATGAGCGCGGACATCGGCCCCTGGAACGCCAGGTTGCCGACGTCATGGATGCGCGCCGTCTTCAAGAGCACGCAGAGCTGGATGGAGAGGCTCCGCCCCTGGAGGACCAGACGGCCGGAGGTGTCGTCCTTGGTCGCACGCGAGGCGGGGAGCATGGTGCGGGTGGCGCCGCTCACGCGTCCTCCTCCTCGCCGGGAATGGATTCCTTGGTGGCGAGGCCCGCGTTGCGCACCGCCGAGAGCGCGGCCTCGACCGCCTTCCGGACCGGCTCGCGCTTGCTCGTGATCTCGCGATTGAGGACCGCGAGCGCGTTCGGCGTGCCGAGCCACGCGAGCGCGAGCGCGGCGTGGAGGCGCTCCTCCTCGTTCGCGGAGCGGAAGAAGCCGCCCTTCGTCAGCATCGGCTCGAGCCGGGGCACGAGCGAGTCGGAACCGCAGCGGCCAAGGGCCTCGAAGAAGGCCTGCCGCTCGTTCGTGTCGCGCCGTCCGAAATCCGATCCCTGGATCACCCCGAGGAGGCTCTGCGACGCCCGATCGTCGCGGCGCGCGGCGAGCGTCATGGCGGCCTGGATGCGCACGCCCGCATCGGTGTCCCGGAACGCGGACACGAGGTACGCGCGGCTCGTCGGGCTCTCGATGTTCCCGAGCGCGCGGACCGCTTCCTTGCGCACGCGGACGTCCTCGTGATGGAGCGCCCGGTCGAGAGCACGCTCGACGCCCTGGTGCGCGATGCGGCCGAGCACGTAGACGATGTTCCGGATCACGTACCAGCGCGTGTCGCCCAGCCGCTCGATCAGGACCTCGACGTCGTTCTTGCACGAGATCGCGAGCGCCTCGCAGAGCGCGCGGCGGAACTTCATGTGGTTGACCTGTCCGAGGAGATCGCAGATCGCCGGAGCGGCGGACGGGCCGAGCTGGACCAGGAAGTTGGTGAGGATGCCGGGGTCGATCTCGGGGCGCGCGTTCAGCGTCGGCGCCATGAGGCCGAGGAAGCTCGGGCGCCCGACCTCGCGGACCACCTGCTCGGCGAGTCCCGGGAACTCCGCGTTGGACTTGGCACACTCGGCCGCGATGCTCCGAAGCCGCGCGACGAGGTCGTTGGCGCGGGCCACCTCGCCGTCCTCGATCGCGAGCTCGATGAAGCGCTGGAAGGCCGTCGCGGAATCGAGGAATCCGGCCGGCGTATCCTCGTGGGCGAGGATCGTGGCCACGATCTCGAGCACCTCGCGGCCGAGCTGGCGCCCTTCCTCCTCGCGGATCGACACCTCGAGCGCGGCGTTCTCCTCGTCGGTGAGGCCGAACTGGACGCCGATCGAGCTGTCGTAGGCAGGCGCCGGGTGGACCGTCGGCTCCCAGTCGTCGGAGCGCTCGCGAACCGGCCCCGTGACCGTGGATGTCTCCCCGGTTTCCGCCGGAGCATTCGGAGCAGCCTCCGCCACCGACGCTGGCGTCTCGTCCTCGGACGAGGGGGCGAATCCGGAGGGCCACGGAATCCCGCCCCCTTGGCTCACCGCGTCCTCTTCGTCCTCCGGGTTGACGATCTCGCCCGACTCCTCCGTGAGGTCCTCGAGCGGGATGAAGGCGTACTCGATGTGGCGGAAATCGCGCTCCCAGAGGAGCGTCACGACGTCGTCCTGCACCTGCGCCGTCTCCATCGACCGCTTCAGCACATCGATGAATCCACGCAGCTCGTGCGGCTCGAGCCCCTCGCGAAACGTGATCTGCCGCACGCCGTCACCGTAGAAGCGGAACGCGAGCGAGTCGTTGCGGTCCGCGTTGTGGTAGACGGAGTAGTTCTCGTAGAGGAGATCGAACTGCTGCACGACGAGCGAGATGTCGCCCGCCTCTTTGAGACACGACCACGTGCGCGACTCGAGCTCGACCTGGAATTTGTGGAGCGTGGGATTGTTCGCGAGATACGTCCGAGTCGCCTTGATCGTGCGCACGAGCGCGCCGATCCAGTCGGCCACGCGCTTCACGTCGAGCGCGAGCACCTGATCGCGAATCCGATCCGCGCGCTGCTCGGGCGAGCCGGGCTTCACGGCGGTCGTCGGAGCGGGCGAAGGACGGGTCGGGCTGGGCGGACTGCTCGGGTTTGTCATACGAGACAAGATTCGGTCGGTTCGAGCCACACCTTGAGCGGAAAGAGATGCGGAGCTTGGGTTTGGGGGACTTTGAAGCGGGCCGCCGGGGGCGGCCGGGGAGCTACGGGCGGACCGAGACCTTGGTCCTCGGTTCTCGCGGCCGGGCGACCGCGCCGACGCCCATGACGTGGGCCTCCCGGACCTGGTTCAGGACGCCCCGATCGTGCGTCAGGAGAAGGACCTGGATGTCCCCCGCCAGCTCCTCGAGGATCCGGATCAACGTGCCCCGGCGCTCCTCGTCGAAGTGGGCGATCGGGTCGTCGAGAATGAGGGGCAGCGGCTCCCGCGCCGAGAGCTCCTGCGCGAGGGCGGCCCGGAGCGCGAGGTAGAAGGCGTCCCGCGTGCCCCGGCTCAGCGACTCGAGCGGGAGTCCGTCCCGCTCCGGCGTCGCGAGCGCCGGCTTGAGGTCGGCGTCGAGCTTCACCTTCACGTAGCGTCCCTCGGTGAGTTTCTCGAGGGTCTCGCCCGCCTCGCGCGCGAGCCGGTGCACGTGCTCTTCCTGGTAAGCGAGCACGGAATCGCGGAGCACCTCGAGCGCGATGAGAAGCGCGTCCCGCTGCCGCTCCTCGCGCGCGAGCGCCTCCTCTTCGGAGGCGATCGTCTCGTCCAGGATCTCGAGGTTCTCGGCGTCGTTCTCGGAGGGTCCGCCGCCGCGCCGGAGCGTCGCGTCGAACGAGTCCTGCTCCGCCTGGATCTTGGTCTTGAGCGCCGTCGCCTCGCGCCGGAGCCGCTCCGCCGCCTCGGCCGCCTTCACCGGGTCCTCGCGCAGAGGCGCCAGGAACGGTGACTGCTGGAGAAGCTGCTTTTCCTTCGC
>DATEOQ010000068.1:0-2113 GCA_035273905.1 Candidatus Eiseniibacteriota bacterium
GACCGTAGACGCGGAGCCTCCCGTGCCTCGAGCGTCCGGCGGCGCGTACGCGAGCTGCTCGAGACGGTCGAGCGTCTCCTTCCAGCGCGCCGCGTCCTCCGCGGGCATTCCGGCGGCCGCGAGCCGCGCCGCCGCCTCCCCCGCCGGGAGTCCTTCGACGTCCGCGGTGAATCGCGCTTCGGCAGCCCGCCGAAGGAGGACGGCGGTGCGCGCCGGCGTCGGCGCCACGGTGCCCGTCCGCGCGAGCTCCCGCGCGATCGCGTCGAGCTCGCGCTCCCTCTTCCGGCGCGGATCCCGCATCGAACGGTCGCGCACGCCGAGGCCGGCCAGCACGCCGAGGTAGGCAAAGAGGGATCCCCACGCGACGACGCTCGCTGGGAGCGGTGGAGCGAGCGCGAGCGATCCGCCCGCGCCAGGGGTCGAGCGCCGCGGAGCCGTGGGCCCGAGCGCAGCGGCGGGGCCGAGCGTCTCTCCGCCGGAGCCCGGCGCAAGCACGCGGACCGTGATCGTATCGGACACCTGGGTCCGGTAGCGCCCCTGCTCCGGATCGAACCAGGAGAAGCGGACGGGAAGGATCGCGAACGATCCCGGCCGTTCGGGAACGAAGCTCGTCTCGCGTCGCCGCTCGCCCTTCAGGCGAAGCCCCGTTCGCTCGAGGCTCGTCGATGCGGCACCGGCGTAGCGTCGCGAGGGCAGCGTGCTCGAGACGTCGGGGTCGCTGGCGGCGGCGAGATTGCCCTCCCCTTTCAACACGGTCGCGACGTTCACCGGCTCCCGTGCGTGGACGACGGCGCGGTCCACCGTCACGTCGAGATCGTAGCTCCCCACCGCACCGCGAAATGCACCCGGCGCGCCCTTCGGGAGCGGCACCACGTCCACCGCGAGCTGCTCCGTGGTGAGCTCGATGTCCTCGACCTGGGTCTCCGGCATTCCGAGCGCGCTCCAGGGATCGGGAACGGGAATCTGCCGCACCACCTGCGCGTGCACGCGTCCGGGGCCGATCTTCAGTCGTCCGGTTCGCGTCGGGAAGTACTCGACCCGCATCTCGGTGGCGTCGTACTCGGCATCGCCCACGCGAATGCGGCCGGTGCGCGCCGGCCCCAGCACTTCCGTCCAGAACCCCGGTGCGTCGGGAGGATCCCATGCGGGTGCACCCTCGTAACGCACGCGCGAGTAGAGCGTGAAGCGCGCGGTCACACCTTCGTTCCAGTACACCCGCGTGCGATCCAGCGTGAGCCGCGCGAAGAGCTCCGGGCCTCCTTCGCCGCCGAGCCCGCCGCCGGCACGAGGCATCGTCGCGCGCACGTGGAGCACGAGCTGCTGCGTCTGCGCCTCCTTCTTGCCGGACCGCACCCGGAACGAAGGAATCAGGTAGTCACCCGGCGCGTTCGCCCGGAGGGCAAACGTGCTCGTGACGCTGCGCGAGATGACGCCGTTCATCCAGGAGAATCCCTGCGACTGCTCCGTCGGAGTCACGTCGAGGCCGGCGATCAGCGGGAGCTTCACGGTTGGGACGTCCAGCCCTTCGGCCGTGATGGTGATGGCGAGGGTGGCGGGCTCGCCCACGAGGACCTGCTGCCGGTCGAGCTCCGCCTCGACGGTGAGCTGCTCGGCATGGACCGGGCACGGAAGCGCGGCGAGCGCGACCGCGAGCGTCAGGATGAGCCATCAGATCAGAGACCGCTGGTCGCCGTTCACCATGTCACCAGTCCTTGTCCCTGGTCTCCTGCGGCGAGCCCGTGCGCTCCTGCCGTCGCGCGGACTTTCGCTCCTCTTCGAGCGCGTTCAGCCAGTGCTCCGCCTCGGAAGGATTCGGGATCGTGCCGCTCATCTGCCCGGGCGGCTGCTGCGACTGGCCCCGCGGCCGTTGCGGCGGCGGTCCGTTCTGCTGCGATCCGGGCGGAGACTTCCCGGAGGTGCCCGATCCGGACGACCCGGAGCCTCCCTGCCCCTGCCCTCCCGACGAGGCCTGCGGGGGGCGGTTGCGGCCGCGGCGGATCGCTTCCTCGAGGTTCTTCTTCGCGTCGACGCGGTTCGGATCGGTCGTCAGCGACTGCCTGTAAAACTTGGCCGCCTCGTCGTAGCGCCCCTGCCGGAGGCTCTCGTTCCCCAG
>DATEOQ010000069.1:0-2885 GCA_035273905.1 Candidatus Eiseniibacteriota bacterium
TACACACCCGGTCTCAAGGTCGCCCGCTTCACCGTGCTCCGCCGGGAGCGGAAGCTCCCGCTCGCGGGGGACGTGCTCGTGAAGGTGGGCCAGAAGGTCGAGGCGGAGACGTGCGTCGCGCGCACCGAGCTTCCCGGCAACGTGCAGACGGTGAACGCGGCCAACATCCTCGGCGTGCTGCCCGAGGACGTTCCGGACTGCCTCGTCAAGCCCATCGGCTCGACCCTGAAGAAGGGGGAAGCGTTCGCCGAGAGCAAATCGTTCTTCGGCCTCTTCAAGTCGAAGTGCGCCGCTCCCGTCGATTCGACCCTCGAGAGCATCTCGACCGTGACCGGGCAGGCGATCCTGCGCGAGCCTCCGATCCCGGTGGAGGTGGACGCGTACGTCGACGGCACGGTGGTCGAAGTGCACCCGGCGCAGGGCGTGACCGTCGAGACGCGCGGGAGCTTCATCCAGGGCATCTTCGGCGTCGGCGGCGAGACGGTCGGGACACTCCACGTGTGCGTGGACGGCCCCGGCGACGTCCTCACCGAGGCCAAGATCGGCGATGACGTCCGCGGGAAGATCCTCGTGGGCGGCTCGCACGTGAGCACGAAGGTGCTCCGCGTCGCGATCCAGAAGGGGGCGAAGGCCGTGGTGGTGGGAGGCTTCGACGATCACGACCTGCGCGAGTTCCTCGGGTACGACCTGGGCGTCGCGATCACGGGATCGGAAGAGAAGGGAATCACCCTCGTGGTCACCGAGGGCTTCGGCGAGATCCCGATGGCCGGGCGCACGTTCGAGCTCCTGAAGCAGTGCGAGGGGAAAAAGGCGTCGGTGAGCGGCGCGACCCAGATTCGCGCGGGCGTGCTCCGCCCGGAGATCGTCGTGCCGCAGGATGCCGCGAGCGTCTCCGGAGCCGATGGCGACGGAGGCGGCCACAGCGGTCTCGAGCTGGGGAGCGTGATCCGCGTGATCCGGGAGCCCTTCTTCGGGCGCCTCGGCAAGGTCGTCTCGTTGCCGCCGGAGCTCATGGCGCTCGAGACCGAGGCCAAGGTGCGTGTGCTCGAGGTGGACTTCGGGAACGGATCGAAGACCCTCCTCCCGCGCGCCAATGTGGAGATGATCGAGTCCTAGCTGCTTGACAGGAACGGCGTTCGAGTCTACGGTTGCTGCGGTTTCGCCGGTCGTACCTGGGAGGAAACGCGCCACGTGCTGAGCTTCGATCGCGGCAGGGCTGGAGCGCTTCGCACCCATTGGGGAGCCACTTCCTGACAACCTTCCGCGGCGCGCGGACCCCGTTGAGAGCTCCCAGCGACCGACGTCCTCGGCTCGCGGTAGCCGCGTTCCTCCTCGCCGCCGTTTCCGTCCTGGCCGCTCCGGTGTTCGCATTCCCGCTCAAGGTGGGCGATACCCCCAACGACGGCGGCGGCAGCGTCGACGTCTCGTGGACCCCGCCGAATCCCCATCCGACCTCCTGGATCCTCGTCCGACGCGAGCAGGGAGGAACGTTCGCTCCGGTCGCGACGGTGGACGGCGCGGATTCGCACTACTCCGACGACTCCGCGCAGAACGCCACCGCCTACGAGTATCAGCTCGTCGCCTCGCCCGCAGATCCCGCGCTCGATTCGGAGGTCTCGGGCCCGGCGCGCGCGTCGGTGAATCTCTTCGACTGGAGCAAGCTCAACGTGCTCGTGGTCGCGGGGGTCTTCTTCGCGCTCCTCTTCTGGTACATCCGGAAGTCCGAGGGGGGCGTGCAGTGGGTCTTCCGCAAGATTCCCGGCCTTGCCGCGATCGAGGAGGCGGTGGGCCGCGCGACGGAGATGGGGAAGGGAGTGCTCTACGTCCCGGGCGTGCAGGACATCGACGACATTCAGACCATCGCGAGCATGATCCTCCTGGGCCGCGTGGCGCGCATCACCGCCAAGTATGAGACGCCTCTCGACGTCCCGACCAACTCCCCCGGCGTCTTTACCGTCGCCGAGGAGGTCGTGAAGTCGGCCTACGCCGACGCGGGACGCACGGACGTCTACCGAAGCGACCAGGTCCGCTACGTCACGTCGGAGCAGTTCGCGTACGTGGCGGCGGTGAACGGCATGATGCTCCGGGAGCGGCCCGCGGCGAATCTCCTCCTCGGAGCCTTCTTCGCGGAATCGCTCCTGCTCGCTGAGACGGGACACGCGGTGGGGGCCATCCAGATCGCCGGAACCGCGAACGTCCACCAGATGCCGTTCTTCGTGGTGGCATGCGACTACACGCTGATCGGCGAGGAGTACTTCGCCGCGAGCGCGCTCCTCTCGAACGACGCCCGGCTCCTCGGGAGCCTGAAGGCCACCGACTCCGTGAAGATCCTCATGATCGCCATCATCATCGTCGGCTCGATCCTGGCCACGTTCGGCCAGACCTGGCTCGGCGACTTCTTCGCCACCCAATGAGGACGACTCGGTGAAGCGCGAGATCCCGATCATCATCACGCTCGTGTCGGGGCTCTTCATGCTCTTGGCCTGGTTCGTGCCGCACCCGACCGTCCGGAGCGCCTACGAGGGTCTTCAGAACTGGGCGATCGTGGTGGTCGGGTTCACGTACGTGCTGGGTGTGGCCAACCTCCTCCGGATCAACGTCCGGCAGGTCAGCCGGAAGGAGCGCGACTGGCCGTACAAGGTCGTGCTCTTGGCAGGGATCCTCGTAACGATGGCGGTCGGCTTCTCCGAGGGGAACCACTACGCGGACGTCGACTCCCGCTTCCAGTGGATCTACCGCACCTTCTACTCGCCGATGACCGCGACCATGTTCTCGCTCCTCGCGTTCTTCATCGCGTCCGCTGCGTTTCGCGCGTTCCGCATCCGCTCGGTCGAGGCGCTCCTCCTCGCGATCGCGGCCTTCATCCTGATGCTCGGCCGCGTGCC
>DATEOQ010000070.1:0-2252 GCA_035273905.1 Candidatus Eiseniibacteriota bacterium
AGATTCCGCGCGATCGGCTTCGCGGCCGGTGCCGATGGCAAGGAGCACGTGGCGGTGGTGCACGGCGATATCGCCGGAAAGCACGGCGTCCCGACGCGGGTGCATTCCGAATGCTTGACCGGCGACGCGCTGGGCTCGCTCCGGTGCGACTGCCGGGATCAGCTCCAGGCTTCCCTCGAGGCGCTGGCGCGGTACCCCGAGGGGGTTCTCCTCTACCTGCGGCAGGAGGGGCGTGGGATCGGTCTGGCCAACAAGTTACGGGCGTACGGGCTCCAGGAGCTGGGCTACGACACCTTTGAGGCCAACAAATTGCTTGGCTTCTCGGCGGACCCCCGGGACTACGGAGTCGCAGCGTCCATGCTCCGCGCGCTCGGCGTCGAGAGCGTGCGGCTGATGACCAACAACCCGTCGAAGATCGACGGGCTGCGCGAGCACGGGATCGAGGTCGTGGGACGGATCCCGGTTCTCGCTGGGAAGAACGAGCACAACGCCCGGTACCTGAGCGCCAAGCAGCGCGCGGGTCACTGGCTTGAAAGGAGTGGGACATGAGCAAGCTCAAGGCACGCCTGGCCGGCCGCGAGAAGATCGCGGACGCGACCTATGCCTTCACGCTCGAGCCGCACGAGGCGCCATTCGCGTATCGCGCGGGTCAGAATGTCGACATCACGGTGCCCGAGCTCAAGTATCCCGATCCTGCTGGAAACAAGCGCACCTTCACGGTCGCGAACGCGCCCGGCTACGGCGGCTTTCTCGTCGCGACGCGCGCGCGCGGGAGCGGCCTGAAGCAGACGCTCGTCGAGGCTCCGCTCGGCCTGGAGGTCGCGGTCGACGGTCCGTACGGGAGCTTCACGCTTCCGCAGAAACCGTCCGAGGTCGTCATGCTCGCCGGCGGCGTGGGCATCACGCCGTTCCGCGCGATGGTCGAAGACTCGATGGAGCGCTCGCTCGATCACACACTGTCGTTGATTCACTCGAGCCGCACGCCCGAGGAGGCTCCGTTCCTCGAGGAATTGCTCCGCTGGGGCATGGAGAGCGCGCAGGAGATGTCGACCGGCAAGCGCGTGCGCCGACGAAGACACGGTCATGAGAGCCCCACGGCGTGGGGCGCGGGCGGCGCGCGTTTGGGTGCGGGTGGCGCGGGTGTGGGCGGTGGCGCGGGTGGCGGCGGTGCGAGTGCGGGTGCGGGCGGCGGCCTCGGCGGTGAGCCCAGCACGAGCGAGAGCGCGGAACTCCGCGAGCACATGGGCGGTCCTGGAGACCACAGCGGTGGGAGCGGCGGAATGGCGCGCGCGGACGCGCACGGCATGACGCGCGCCGATTCGTTCGCGCTTGGGCCCGCTCCGGCGACGGGTACCTCGACGCTCGCGGCCGGGACGGGACGGCCCCGTTTCGTCTACATCCCCACGATGACTCAGGCCGCGCGCTCCGCACGCGGATGGAAGGGCGAGTCGCGCCGGATCGACGCCGACTTCCTCGCGCGGGTGCTGCCCTTGAATCGCGAGACGCCTTGGTACTACGTGGCGGGTCCGCCTCGGTTCGTGGCGGGCGGTGTGGAATCGCTGAAGCACCTTGGCATCGACGAGGACCGAATCCGCTTCGAGGAGTTCCCCGGGTACTAGGTCGCCGGACGCTGCGGGAGTTCTTCGGGTACCGGACGCTGCGAGGGTCCCCGGGTACCGGACGCTCGGCGGTTCCCCGGGTACTGGGTCGCCGGACGCTGCGCGGGTCCGGGCAAAACGGCCCTCCGGGACCACCCGTAGGGGGACCCCGCACCCACGGTCCGGCGTGACCGTTCGTCGGTGTGGATGGGCCGGGCACCCTGCCCTGCTCCGGCGCATACGGACGCGCCAAATCGGCATCCCTTTTTCGCGCGTCTAATATCCACGCCCAAAACTCGAATGCCGGTGCCCGAAAAGAGCGCCGGCAAGCCTTTTCCCAGCGCTACCTGTTGGGGTACAATCAGAGGTGGCCCCAACATCTTGTGTTTTTCTGTTGGCGGCCACGTAACGCTCCGGTAATGTGCGACCCCGGTTTCAGAAGGATCCCCGGTCCCCCCCGAGGGCCCGGGTGACGGCGCCGCACGAAGCGGCGCCATGGGGTGGTGGATGGACCATGGAGAGGGGTCACCACGATGGCGCGAGAGTTTGGCAGCGAAGGGGCATCGGTCCACGAAGGAATGGCCGTACTCGAAGGAGTGATCATGGGGACGCAAGGGAACCGACATAGTTCGGCCGAGACTCGCATGGGTCTCC
>DATEOQ010000071.1:0-4531 GCA_035273905.1 Candidatus Eiseniibacteriota bacterium
CTCGTGCGGAACCAGCCCGACTTCAATCCGATCCTCTCCTCGCTGCTCCTCATCAACTCCTACGAGACCTATCGCTCTTCCCGGATCCGCTGGGACTACGAGGCGGAGAGCCCTCTGCGCGACGCGCGGGGCTTCGAGTACGCCGAGGACAAGGACGTTCCCTCCAAGGAAGAGTCGCGCCTCATCAACCTGATCCTGTCCAACGGCGCGCGCTTCTACGTGGACCACGCCCATCCCGAGTACTCCTCCCCGGAGACGACGAATCCCCGGGACTGCGTGATCTGGGACCGCGCGGGCGAGCGCATCCTCGACCTCGCGCGCACCCGGGCGGAGGCGGTCTCGCCCCCCGAGCAGCGCATCCTGATCTACAAGAACAACACCGACTCCAAGGGCAACTCCTACGGCACCCACGAGAACTACCTCATGGATCGCAAGGTGCCCTTCGCCCGCATCGTCCAGCACCTCCTCCCCTTCTTCGTGAGCCGCCAGACCTACACCGGCGTGGGCAAGGTGGGGGCGGAGAACAACACCGAGCACTGCGACTTCCAGATCTCGCAGCGCGCGGACTTCCTCGAGACCGAGGTGGGGCTGGAGACCATGCACAGCCGCCCCATCATCAACACCCGGGACGAGCCGCACGCCGATCCCGAGAAGTACCGGCGCCTCCACGTGATCGTGGGCGACGCCAACATGAGCGAGATCGCCAACTACCTCAAGTGCGGCACGCTCGCCCTCGTGCTCGGCCTGATCGAGGACGACGTCATCGACAAGGACCTGTCGGTGGAGAACCCGGTCCTCAGCTATCGAAAGGTTTCCCGCGACCTCACCTGCCGCGAGACGGTGCGCCTCAAGGACGGCCGCGACCTCACCCCACTGGAGATCCAGTGGGAATTCTACAATCAGGCGCGCCGCCACTACGAGCGCCGGGGCGCCGAGCCCTGGGCGCGCGACGTGCTCGACCGCTGGGAGTCGGTGCTGACGCGGCTCGGCCGCGACCCCCTCAGCTGCGATCGCGAGCTCGACTGGGTCATCAAGTACCATCTCATCGAGCGCTACCGGGAGAAGCACGGGCTCGGCTGGTCGGACTCGCGCGTGGCGATGATCGACCTCCAGTACCACGACATCCGGCCGGGGCGCGGGCTCTTCCTCAAGCTCGAGGAGTCGGACGCGGTCGATCGCCTCGTCACCGAGGACGAGGTCACCAAGGCCATCTACGATCCGCCCAAGGACACGCGCGCGTACTTCCGCGGCATGTGCCTCCAGAAGTACTCGGACGAGGTGGTGTCGGCCTCCTGGGACTCGGTGATCTTCGACCTCAAGGAAGGGCCGCTCAAGAAGATCTTCATGCTGGAGCCGCTGCGCGGTACCGAGGCGCATGTCCGGCAGCTCTTCGCGGACTCGCCCACCGCGGCCGACTTGCTCCGGAACCTGGGCAAGCCGGCCGGCGACGTATGAGTCCCGACGCCTGGGACAGGGCCTTCGAGAATCGCTCCTCCGCCAGCTTCGTCGAGCATCTGCGCCAGACCGCCCCACATCTCCTGCCCGGGGGTGATCTGGCCGCGTCGGGCGGTGAGGGCGCCCGTCCCTCGGTCCCGCACGGCACCACCGTGCTCGCCCTCCGGTACCGCGACGGAGTGGTGATCGCCGGCGACCGTCAGGCGAGCGAGGGCTATCAGGTCGCGCATCGGCGCATCGAGAAGATCTTCAAATCGGACGACCTCTCCGCCGTCGGCATCGCGGGCGCGGCCGGCCCGGCCATGGAGATGGCGCGCCTGTTCCAGACCGAGCTCGAGCATTACGAGAAGGTCGAGGGCGAGAACCTCTCGCTGGACGGCAAGGCCAATCGGCTCGGCGCGATGATCCGCGCCAACCTTCCCATGGCGATGCAGGGCCTCGTCGTCGTCCCCATCTTCGCGGGGTTCGACGAGCGGGCGGGCGTGGGTCGGCTCTTCAAGTACGACGTCACCGGCGGCCGCTACGAGGAGGCAGACTACTTCGCCCAGGGCTCGGGCGGCAAGGACGCGCGCGACTCGCTGAAGAAGAGCTTCAGGCGCGACATGGGCAAGGACGACGCGGTGCGGGCCGCCCTCGAGGCCCTGGTCGACGCCGCCGACGAGGATCTCGGCACCGGCGGGCCCGACTTCCAGCGCGGGATCTTCCCCACCGTGAAGACCATCACGCGCTCGGGGATCACCGACCTGACGGACGACGACGTGCGCCGCCACCTCGAATCGATCCTGAACGACCGAGGGCGCAACTGATGCCGCTCCCCTGCTACGTATCGCCGGAGCAGATGCAGGGCGAGGCGCAGCCGCAGGCGAGCCGAACGCATTCCAAGAGTCAGCCGGGAGGTCCGGCCTGATGCCGCTGCCTTACTACGTGTCGCCCGAGCAGATGATGAAGGACAAGGCGGAGTATGCCCGCAAGGGCATCTCCCGCGGGAAGGCCATCGTCGCCATCGAGTACCGCGACGGCATCCTCCTCGTCGCGGAGAATCCGTCGACCCTCCTGCACAAGATCTCGGAGATCTACGACCGGATCGCGTTCGCCGGGGTGGGCAAGTACAACGAGTTCGAGAACCTTCGGGTGGCGGGCGTCCGGCATGCCGACGTGAAGGGCTACTCGTACTCGCGCGGCGACGTGAGCGCCAAGGCCCTCGCCAACGCCTACTCACAGGGGCTCGGCAACATCTTCACCCAGGACATCAAGCCCTTCGAGGTCGAGGTGCTGGTGTGCGAGGTCGGCGACACCAATGGCAGCAAGAACGAGATCTACCACATCCTCTACGACGGGACCATCGAGGACGAGAAAAACTACGCCGCGATGGGGGGCCAGTCGGACGAGATCCGCCGCTACCTCAAGGACAACTTCAAGGACGGGCTCGACCTCGCCGCCGCCCTTCAGCTCGGGGTGCGCGCGCTCATGGTCACTCAGAACAAGACGCTCACCGAGCGGGACCTCGAAGTCGCCGTGCTCGACCGTACCAAGGAACGGCGGAAGTTCCGCCGCATCCCCGCCGAGGTGCTGAACCAGCTGCTCAACGCCTCGGCGTGACGGGTCGCTCCCGATTCTTGCGCCCCGTGCCCCCGCCTGATACTCTGAGGGCCACATGAAGCGGCGCATATTCGGGATGGAGAACGAATACGGGCTGACCTGCACGCTCAACGGCCAGCGTCGCCTTTCCCCCGACAACGTCGCCCGCTATCTGTTCGAGAAGGTCATCCCCGGCGCCCGGAACGCCAACGTCTTCCTCGAGAACGGCGCCCGGCTCTACCTCGACACCGGCTTCCATCCCGAGTACGCCACGCCGGAATGCGACGACATCGTAGAGCTGGTCACTCATGACAAGGCAGGCGAGCGGATCGTCGAGGATCTTCTCCACCAGGCCGAGAAGCGGCTCCGCGAGGACGGCATCTCGGGTCACATCCTGCTCTTCAAGAACAACACCGACTCCGCGGGCAACTCGTACGGCTGCCACGAGAACTACCTGGTCAGCCGCGACGTGTCCTTCCAACGGCTCGCCGAGGGGCTCATCCCGTTCTTCGTGACCCGCCAGATCTTCGCGGGCGCGGGCAAGGTGCTGCAGACGCCGCGGGGCTTCCACTACTGCCTGTCCCAGCGGGCCCAGCACATCTGCCAGGAGATCTCGGGCGCCACCACCTCCTCGCGCTCCATCATCAACACGCGCGACGAGCCGCACGCGGACGCCGAGCGCTATCGCCGGCTGCACGTGATCGTGGGCGACTCGAACATGTCCGAGGTAGCGACGTACCTCAAGGTGGGCACGACCGCCCTCATCCTGGACATGATCGAGGACGGGCACTTCGACAAGGACTACAGCCTGCAGTCGCCCGTCCAGGCCATCCGCGACATCAGCCACGACGCGACGCTCCGGGAGACCGTGCGCCTCAAGGACGGCCGCTCCATCACCGCCCTCGACCTCCAGACGGAGTACCTGGAGCACGCGACACGGTACGTGGCGGCGATCGACGCAGACCCGGTGACTCGCGACGTGCTCGCGCGCTGGACCAACGTCATCGAGGCCCTGCACACCGATCCCATGAAGCTCGAGCGCGAGGTGGACTGGGTCATCAAGTACAAGATGATCGACGCCTACATGGTCAAGCACCGGCTGTCGTGGCGCGATCCGAAGGTCTCCCTGATGGATCTGCAATACCACGACATCCGGCCCGACCGGGGGCTCTACTTCCGGCTCGCCCAGCGGGATCTCCTCGACCGCATCACCACCGACGAGGCGATCGAGCGCGCGAAGCACATCCCCCCGCAGACGACGCGGGCGCGGCTGCGCGGCGAGTTCATCCGTCAGGCCAACCTCAAGGGCAAGGACTACCGGGTGGACTGGGTCTATCTCAAGCTCAACGACCCCGAGCGCGAGACCATCCTCTGCAAGGACCCGTTCCAGAGCCACGACGAACGGGTCGAGCGCCTCATCCGCTCCTTCTAGCGCCGCCCGGCCCGCGTCCCCCCGCGTGCCGTGTCCGTCCCGCCCTCCGGTACAATGATCGTGTGA
>DATEOQ010000072.1:0-7398 GCA_035273905.1 Candidatus Eiseniibacteriota bacterium
CCTCGGCCCCTATCCCCGTAGGAGGGGACGGCATGCTGACACCCGTCGAGCGCGTCCTGATCTTGAAGGGGGTGGACCTCCTCAAGGACGTCGGACCGCGCCATCTGCTCGGTCTCGCGAACGTCGCGCGCGAAGTGGAGATCTTCGACGGCGACGCCATCTACGAGGCCACGGACGGGGCCGACGCTCTATACATCGTAGTGGAGGGACGGGTGCGCCTCTCGACCGACCACCGCACGATGTCGGAGGTGGGGCCGGGCGAAGCGTTCGGAACGTGGTCCCTGGTGGACGACTCCGCGCGCGGGCATCGCGCGGTCTGCGCCGACTCGGGGCGGGTGCTGGCGCTCAACCGGGATGACTTCTACGACCTCGCGGCCGCCGATCTCACGCTCTTGACCGAGCTCGTACGCGTTCTCGCGAAGCGGCTTCGCGCCCTCACGACCGATCGTCCCCCGGAGGAGCAGCGGGTCGAAGGCGAGGGGATCGAGAAGCCGGAAGCGCTCGTCGAGGAGGAGAAGGCCGCGCAGACGCCCGAAGCGACCCCGCCCACGGCGGGCTCCGCTCTCTCCGCGGCCGTGCTGGGGAAACCGCTGCCCACCCCGACCGACGGTGAGGAGGCGCCGGTCGCGCCCGATCCCGCCGTCGCCCCCGGAGGCGTGCCGCTGCCCAAGCCGATCGTGCAGGCGCAGGAAGAAAAGCCGATCCCCTGAGCGCGCCGCCGCGCGCCCCGACTCCATGCCCCGCCTCAGGCGGTGTGCGCCAGCGCCTGGAAGCGCTTTCCCAGCACGAGCGCGATGATCAGCCAGACCACCACGAGCGCGACCGCGGTGAGCGCGAACTGCCGCGGCCCAAAGGCGAGCCAGGTCGTACCCGCGAAGACGAGCCCCGCAGACGCCAGATCGCCCAGCCGCACGAAGAAGGTGTCGTTCGCCTGCTTCGCCTTGTACTTGGCTTCGCGGCTCGTCGGCAGGTAGAGCGCGTTCCGGGCGGTGTTCTGGACCGAGTAGTCGAGCGAGTTCTCGGCGATCTTCGCGCCCCGGATGAAGGCGATGAACGGGATGAAGGCCATCGAGAGATAGCCGAACAGCGCCACGAACGGGAGCACCAGAAGAGCGGTCCGAACGCCCAGGTACTTGAGGATGCGTGACACGACGAACGCCTGGAGGATCGCGGAGATGATGTTCACCCAGGTGAAGTAGTTGCCGTAGAACTCCCCGATGATCTTCTTCTCGTCCATCCCGCCCGCCGCCGCGGCTCCGGCGTGGGCCGTGTAATTCGCGACGACGGTCTTCCCGAGGATGTACTCGCCGGTCGTGTTCACGAGATTGCTCAGGAGCATGAGGACCGCGATGAGCAGCAGATAGCGGTCGGCGAACACCAGCGCGAAGCCTGAGCGGCCCTTCACCCTGGAGTCTCCGGATTGCTCCGCCCGGTCTCCTTGCGTCTCCCCATCGCCCCCTCCGTCATTCCTCGCCTTCTCGCGCGCGTTCACGAGGTTGGTGAGGAGCATGCAGAGACCGAGGAGAACGGCGGCGGCAATGAGGAAGGGGTAGGGACCGTACTGCGACACGAGCTTGCCCGTGAAGAAGGAGCCCGCGATCGCGCCGAGCGACGCTCCAAATCCGACGATCGCGAACAGACGCTTGCCCTGATCCACCGTGTAGACGTCGTTCGCGAAGGCCCAGAGCTGCGCGATCACCATCAGGTTGAAGATGCCCACCCAGATGAAGAACGCGATCCCGATCGCCACGCCGGCCTGGTTCAGGAAGAAGAACGCGACGAGGCACAGGATGAAGAAGGCGGTGACCCCGTTGATGAGCGGCACGCGCGAGACCCGTGAGGCCAGCGCGCTGTAGACGGGCACGAGGATCATCAGGAGCCCCGCGATCGCGGCCGCGGAGTAGCTCTTCACCTCGGCGCCTCCCTTCACCGTGAGAATGAGGGGCTCGCGGATGGTCTTCAGGAGGTAGTACGCGGCCAGGAGCAGGAAAATGTTCAGCATGAGGAGGACGGCGGTGACTCCCTCCCCCGAGCGCACGTCCGCGAAGAGGTTCAGCACGCGGTCGAGCACGCCGCGGGGCGGCTCGCCGTAGCGTGCGTTGGGAACGGCGTCAGCTCGAGTGCTCATGAAATCCCCCCTCGATGGCGGCCGGCCCGCGTCACTTCGTGGCGGGCGGCGGACTCGACTCGATCCGCTGGCTGGCGGCGGACGTGGAGTCGCTGGATGCGGCTGTCTTCTTCTTCGGATCCTCCGGCGGAGCCTGCGGCTTCCTCTGGTGCACGGGCATCTTCTGCTGGTCCACCTCAGGTACGCCGTAACGCTCGAGATCGATGGTCACGCGGTCCGCGAGCCGAACCTTGCCCCCATTCTCGACCGCGTACGTGAAGAACTCCCCTCCGCCGAACCAGAGCCGCACGTGGATGAAATGATAGAACTGTCCCGTGTAGACGTTCTCCGGCTTCACGACGGCGCCGGCCACCTTGTACTCGGAGTAGAGCTTCGCGCTCTGCGCGGGACCGGGGATGTCGTGGAGCGGCGACCCGGCCCCCCCGGTGACCAGGTTGATGAGCACCGCGTCGGGCCACGTGAAGATGGCTCTCTGGTACGCGTGCTCGTGGCCGCTCGCGATGAACCCGATCTTCGCGTCGTAGAGCGCGCGCACCATGCGCTCCCGCCGCTCCCTGAGAACCGCGTCGTTCTGCCACTCGGCGCGATGATACCCCGCCGAGAACGGGGGATTGTGCAGGAAGACGAAGGCCGGCCCCCGGTGCTCTTTCAACCGCTGCACCATCCAGTCGATCTGCTCGTCGGAGTACTTCACCTCCACCTCCCGCGAGTAGTGGTTCGCGGGATCGGTCATGGGATTGGAGTCGAGCGCGATGAAGCGCACCCAGCCGTCGGCCGAGTCGAAGCAGTAGTAGAGCCGGTCCCCGCTGATCGGGAGGCCGGTGCCCGCCCACCAGTTGGCGAGTCCGTCCTCGGTATCCGTGCGCTCGTGGTTTCCCGCGACCGCGAGATAGGGGGCGCGGCTCGAGATCGGACGGATGAGCTCGAGGAAGCGCTCCCAGTGCAGCGGTCGCCGTCCGTCCTTCACGAGGTCTCCCGTGTTGATCACGGCGGCCACAGCGTCGCCGCCGCGCTCCAGGCTGTCCAGCTTCGCCATCATGGCCTTGTTGACGTCCTTCTCCCCGCCGTAGGTCGGCATGTGGCGGATCGCCGGCACCAGATCGCGCACGAGACCGGCGTCGGGGATCATGCCCTTCACGAGGATGATCGGGATCGCGACAAGGCCCCTCGCGATCTTGAGCGGATTGAGGGACACCATGCTCTTCAGGTGGTGGTACTCGGGGCGCAGGCGCGTCGTGCGGTACGCGGGGCGGTTGTCGCCGCAGAGGATGATGTTGAGCGTGTCGGCCGTGAATCCGCGATTCAGCCGGCCCAGGTAGCGCCGGGTCGAATCCCCCGTCTGGGGCGTGAAGCCGATCGTGCTGTCGCTGCCGAAGAGCGCGCGCATGGGCGGCTGCGGCACCGGAGCGCCCGGACCCGGGGGGACCCGCGCGGTGGGCTGCTCCACGTACTGGAGGCGCCCCGTCTTCGCGCACCCGGAGTGCAGGAGAACGAAGAGGACCAGGAGCACGGCGGGCAAGCGGAAGCCGGCGCGGACTGGGTCCACGCCTTCCGGCGACCGACCGTCCGCCGGGATCATTCGTGCCGAACCTCCATGACTGCCCAGTCCGGGCCGCGGTGCGCGAGCGTGACCCGGACCGGCTTCGCATCCAGGCCCTGGGCTCGAATCTCGAGAGTGAGTGGATTGTGGACGCGTGCGAGCGGTCCCTCGTCGAGCGGAAGCTCGGGGGTCGTCAGGCGGACCTTTTGAACCACTCCGTCCTTGTCCTTCCCCGTGACCACCTCGTATTCG
This sequence comes from Candidatus Eiseniibacteriota bacterium, assembly GCA_035273905.1. Lineage (GTDB taxonomy): Bacteria > Eisenbacteria > RBG-16-71-46 > SZUA-252 > SZUA-252 > WS-9. Next base: position 3,921 of record DATEOQ010000072.1, read on the forward strand.
CGCGGCTTCGCCGCGCCGACGTCAACCGCCAGATCGCGGAACCGAAGCGCGTTTCCCTGCACGACGAAGAAGTCGAGCGGGGTCACTTCCTTGAACCAGGTCCGTGCGATCCGGTTGCGCCGCTCGACGAGAACGCGGAACAGATAGTCGCGCGCGGTCGGGTCCTCGTAGCCCGCGGCGTCGATCGCAGCCATGATCTGGGCGTCCGTGAAGGACGCCACCAGCTTGGCCCCCCAGTAGGCGTCGGCGCGCGTCATCTCGCGCCAGGGCGGAATCGTCTGATACGCCTTCCAACCCTTCGGCTTGAAACCCTCCGCCTCGAAATTTCCGACGGAGGGAATGCCGCTCTCCTGCTTGACCTTCCTCCAGGGCTCGACAACGAATCCGAGGGTGAGGATCCGCTTCATGGTCCAGCCGAAGTCGATCCGCTCCTCGTAGCCGGTCGGGAGCTGCTTCGGCCCCTGTCCGGCCGCGCCGAGCGACCCGCTCGCGTCGAGCAGGTTGTGCACGAGGTGCCCCTCCTTCGATCCCTCGTCCTCATGGAACATGTCGAGGGACTGCTGGTCCTTCACGTCCCAGTTGTTGACCCAGGAGTAAACCACGTAAAGCCCGCGCAGCTCGCGGCGGTTCTTGTGGTGGTACCAGTCGTTCGGATCGTCGTCGCGCCGACTGGCGAAGCTCAGCGGCCCCGCGGGCTTTCCCTTGAGATAGAGGCTCGCCGCGGCGTAATAGCGGCCGTTCGCGGTCGCCCCCTCGCGGAGCAGCGCGTCCAGGAGCTCTTCCGTGAACGGCTTGTCGCCGTCCTTGCCCTTGAGGAGCTCGTCGTCGATCTTGAGCTCGTCCCGCGTGAACGAGAACGCCTCGTCCTGGGAGAAGTTGTACCCGGCGGCCCAGATGAGGCGCCCCGACACGACCGCGGCGCCCGATCCGAGCTGCGGATACCCCTTCGGGTCGAGCTTCACGATCCACCGATGGTCCGCGGCGTCCTTCATCTGCCACCCCACCGTCACGCCCCCCTTTTTCGCGCTGGTGATCGTGTAGGGCGGCTGCGGATGGATGGGCCCCTCGGGACCATTCCGGATCTGATCCGTTCGGAGCGCGTGCACGTGGTTGCGCGGCGTGAACCAGCTCGAGGGCGGCACCTCGTCGTACTTGTTGATGTTGGCCGCGCGCTGATTTTCCGTGACGCCGAGAGGCTGGAGCGCCCAGAGGATCCGGTCGGGGATGTCGAGCGCGGTGCTCAGCTGATCCATGAGTCCCTCGCGGTAGAGATTCTCCGCGAGATTGGGATCGCGCACCTTGGGCATCGGGAAGGGGCGATCGTCGCCATCGATGCAGACCGAGGAATCGATCGGTGCGCCCGTCCCGCGCTGGGGCGTGGCCGCCGCATGGGCGGCGAGGGCGAGTCCGAGACAGACGAGGAGCGCGAACGCCCCTTGTCGGACGATCGGCGGACGCGCCATCAGAAGTCTCCCTTCAGGTCGAGGTACACGACATTGCCCTCGTCGCCGTGGCCCATCTCGAGGCGCGCCGAGGTCGATGCGCTCATGCGCATGCGGAAGCCGCCACCGATGGAGCGGTGGGCCTCCGTCGCCTTGAACGACTCGATATCCGGGGCCACCTCTCCGTACTGAAGGAAGACATCCGCCCAGAGGCGGCGCCAGGCGACCCACCGATACTCCGCATGCGCCAGCATGAGCTCTCGATCCACGAAGCGGTTCCCCTTGAATCCCGCGAAACGCACTTCGTTGGCGGACGTCGGCATGCGATAGAACGGGATCGTCTCCGAGTCTCCGATGGGGCCGACGCCCTTGTAGACGTACCGGACCGCGATGACGCGCCGCTTCGAGAGCACCGGCATGTACGCCCGCGCTTCGCCGGTCCAGTCGTAGTAATCGAGGTCGTGCGTATCGATGCTCTGATTGCGGAGCACGCGCCCTCTTAGATGGAAACCGAAGGTGGGGTCGAATCGGGAGTCGATGGACGCGAAGTCGGCGCCCAGTCCGTAACCGATCACCTTCGTGTCCGACTCGAGACCCGGAACTTCGTCCGGCGTGAAGACGTCCTGGGCGCGCGGCACGCCGGTATAGCCGGGTCCCACGTTCACGTCCGAGATGCCCGCGAGGCCGTATACGCGGCGGTACGGGTCGGCCCCAAAATGGACGCCGATGCCGCCCGCGTTCTCGCGCCGGAGGAAGATCGTCTTGGTGTAGGAAGCGTCATTCCCCATGCCGTAGAAGCGGCGGTTGGGGAGATAGTCGTAGCTCGCGTTCACATCGACACCGAGGGGCATGCGCCGATCGGTGACGCTGGCGTGGAAGCGAATCTTGCGCGTGTCCTTCGTGGACCACGTGGCAACCAGGTTCGAGCGCGAACCCAGCCCACCGCGCCCCTGGATGCTCACGCCGGCCGCGGGACCGGACGTCCCCGAGACTCCGAACGCAGGGCCGACGCGCACGCCAAGCCACTCCAAACGCTGGGGCGGCTTGACGACGTACTCGCTCGCGAATCCCACGACCTCCTCGCTCCCGCGCGCGAGTAAGCGCGCCGGAAAGAAGAGCACCCGGAACGGCGTGCGCAGGACGGTCTCCGCGGTGCGCTCGTGGTCGGGGGCGGCGACTCGGGCGTCGTCGCGCAAGGGCTCGACGCAGTAGGAGGGCGCGACCCAGGTGCTGTCCCCGAACCGGGGCTCGGCTTGGGCGCGGGCTCTAGTCGCGAAAGCCACAACCGCCAGCGCGACGAGAAACATGCATGCGCCGAGGCGTGGCCATACGATCGAAGCGGGAAAAGTCAGAGGGCCCTCCTCTCTGGGGGAATGGGTTGGGTGGGGAACCGCCCAGTTCCCATTGGAAGGCCGTTGGAGGGCCCCCTTCACAACCGACGACTGAAGACTGTGATCAGTGGATCGTCATGTGATCCGACCAGTGCCGAACCTGACGCTCTGCTTCTTCGCGGTCAATTCCGTAGCGCTGCTGGATCTTGCCGATGAGCTCGTCGCGCCGTCCCGCCACGACGTCTAGATCGTCGTCCGTGAGCTTGCCCCACTGCTCTCGGGCCTTGCCACGGATCTGCTTCCAGGTCCCTTCGATCTGATCCCAGTTCATCGATCCCCCAACCGCAAGTGCGGTGTCGTTATTGGAGCAGAGCCAGAATGCGGGGCGAACGTACTCCCGTCATAATCGGCCAAGTCGCTCAAGCCCGTACCCCCAGCGCCTGCTCGCATCGTGGGACCGGTCGAGTACCGGTCCGTAAGCTCGTGACCGCTGCATGAGCAGCATTCATGCCGATTCAAAGGACCGCATAAGTCACTCAGTACCAGCGGGGTCGCGGCCGGCGCGCCGAGGGCCGTGTAATTTCTACATCCGGTGGAGGGCCCCATTTACAAAACGGCCCCGCCGCGCGGTGGCGGCGGGGCCTCTGTCTTCGCAAGAATTCGAGATCAGCCGCGAGTCTTCTCCGCTCCGGCGTTATCCAGGAT
>DATEOQ010000073.1:0-2079 GCA_035273905.1 Candidatus Eiseniibacteriota bacterium
CCGCCGGTCCAGAGCGCGAGCGTCATACGCGCCGAGAATGCCTCGGCGGGCCCGAGCGCGAGCACCTTCTGCCCCGGCGCGAGGAGGATGATCAGGGCTTCGAGGAGCCGGTCCGAGAAGAACCACGCCGTGGCGATGAGCACGCCCGCAACGATCGCGGCGCGGACGAGCGCCGATCGAAGCGCGTCGAGGTGGTCGAGGAACGTCATCTGGGAATCGGCCACGGCGGCGGTCGCGAGGGTCGGTGGGATCATCGGGGGACGGCGCTCTCGTGCGCGGTACTCATCGCAGAAGCGACCTCAATTCCTCCAGGAACTGGTTCAGGTCCTTGAAATGCCGGTAGACCGACGCGAACCGCACGTACGCGACCTCATCGAGCTGGTGGAGCGCCTCCATCACCCGCTCGCCGATCTCGCTCGACTTCACCTCGTCCAACCCCTGTTTCAGGAGATCCGCCTCGAGATCGTCCACGATCGCCGTGAGCTTCTCGGCCGGGATGGGACGCTTTTCGCAGGCACGGTAGAGGCCGTTCAGGATCTTCTCGCGGCTGAACGCTTCGCGTCGGCCGTCCTTCTTGATCACGAAGAGCGGCGCGGTCTCCACCGTCTCGTACGTGGTGAAGCGGCGGCTGCAGCTCAGGCACTCGCGACGGCGGCGGATCGCCTGTCCCTCCTTCGCGGAGCGCGAGTCGATGACCTTGTCCTCGAGATGGCCGCAGGACGGGCACTTCACAGGAGCTCTCCTGCCGCGAGAACGATGGCCTGGTCGTGCCCGCTCTCGCGGAAGCGGAGCGCGCCGGTTTCGGTGACTCCCTCGACCACCCCTTCGATGCGATCGTCGCCGCGACGCACCGCCACCTTGGTGCCGGGCGCGGGGAGACGATCCACCACCGCGTCCCGGAGCGCGTCGGCGCCACGGTCGCGTGCGAGAATCACGTAACGCTCGAAACGCTCCAGCACCGCGTGCAGGACGAGCTCAGGGTTCAGATACTCGCCGCCGGCCTGCCTCAACGACGTGGCGCGCTGGCGGAACTCGTCGGGGAAATCCTCGGTCCGGTGGTTCACATTCACCCCGGTCCCGATCACGAGCACCGGTCGTCCATCGCTGTTTCGGGACTCGGCCAGGATGCCGCAAACCTTGCGCCCCTCGAAGAGCACGTCGTTCGGCCACTTCACGGAGTGCTTGCCGCCGGTCACCGCCTCCGCAGCCTCGGCGACGGAGCACGCCATGGCAAGGCCCAGGAGCGGGAGTCGCGGGAGCGGAAGCGAGGGCCGCAGCACGACCGAGAACGCGAGCGACGCGCCGGGGACGTCGTTCCAGGCACGTCCTTGACGCCCCCGCCCCGCGGTCTGCACGTCGGCCACCACGACGACACCCTCGGGGGCGTTTTCCATCGCGCGCCGGAGGGCTTCGTCGTTGGTCGAGCCGAGGGAGGCATGCCGCTCCACAGGCACGCCCAGGAATCGGAGGTCGCTCACCGAGCCCACCGTGCCGTCCTCCCGTCCGTCATGCGCCAGCCTTCACCTCGTCCATCGACAACGACATATCCAGCGCCGGCGCCGAGTGCGTGATCGATCCCACGGAGATGTAGTTCACCCCGGGAATCGCAAAATCCCGCACGTTCGCGAGCCGGATCCCGCCCGAGACCTCGACCTCCACCTTGCTTCCCCTCAACCGCTTCACCGTCGCCGCGATCGCGGTTGGGGTGAAGTTGTCGAGGAGGATGCGCGTTGGATGGAGGTCCGCAGCATCCAGAGCTTCCTCGGGCGATTTCGCCTCGATGACCGTCGGAAGCCCCTCGGCCCCGGCCCGGGTCTTCTCGAACGCCACCTTCATCGAGCCCGCCGCGCGGATGTGGTTCTCCTTGATGAGCACGCCGTCGAAGAGCCCGAAGCGGTGATTCCCCGCCCCTCCAACCCTGACCGCGTGCTTCTCGAGAAACCTCAAGCCCGGCGTCGTCTTTCTCGTATCGAGAATGGTCACACCGGTGCCTTCCACCGCCTTTGCGTACGCGCGCGCCAGCGTGGCCACGCCGGAGAGATGCTGGAGGAAGTTCAGCGCCACGCGCTCGCCGCTCAG
>DATEOQ010000074.1:0-3110 GCA_035273905.1 Candidatus Eiseniibacteriota bacterium
TAGAATCGCCGTCTGTCCCGGGCGCCGCACGGCCCAGCGGACGCGATCGCCGAGGACCCTCCATTCGCCTTCCGTCGTCGTCACCGCGAGCTCGCGCACGCGGCCGCACCGCCCGCGCGAGGCCACGCGCACGTCGAGGAGATCGCCGCGGAGCGCGGCGAGCGCGCCCCCTTCCTGCGGCCCGTAGTCGCGCAGCATGTCCATGAACTCTCCCGCGCTCCATTCCTCGCGCCAGCGATAGTTCGCGGAGATGTCGCAGTACGACCGGCCGTCCGGCCCCGCGTCGCGCACGCTCCGGAGATAGGGCGTCCAGGGCCAGGGCCACACGTCCTCGACGTTGGCGGTCCGCCCACCGCACGTCGCGGAGTAGAGGGCGCGGATCGGCTCGTCGCCGTTCAGGAGCACCTCGCCGCGCGTCTCCTCGAGCGCGCGGTTGGCCTGCGAGTTCTCCTTCGCGGTGCCCGCGTAGACCTGGTCCTCCACGGTCGCGTAGAGATCGAACCCGAGCGCGGCGCGGCGGCCGATGTAGGAGAGCGTGTAGGACCGCGCCGCGACCGCCTGCGCCTTCACGGCCTGGAAGTCGGTGGGCGGCGGATTGCCGATCTCGTTCGGCAGCACGCCGCGCAGGTAGCTCTCCATGTCGATCTCGTTGACCAGGGTCACCCCCTCGGGCTGCGATGCGAAGATACGGAACGTGCCCCGGTACCACCGGCCCGCCCATCCCGACATTCCGTTGCCGGACGGCGTGAGGAGGAGGGTGTCGCCGCGCCCGCCGGTCCAGAGAGGAGCATCCGATCCCACCCGGAGCACCTCCATGGTGGCCACGCCCAGGCGGAGGATGCGGAGCCTGGCGCCTTCCTCCCCGCGGGTGACGGTGAGCCCGCTGGCGGTGCGGAGGGTCCAGGACGTCGACCCCGCCACGAGCACGCTGTTGGAGCCCACGGCGAGGCCGATCCGGAGCTTCGTGACGGCCTTCCAGACGTCGGGGGGTGGCAAGGGGATCGGGGCATTGGGAACGGCGGCCGGAGGGGCCTGCGTGGTCGGAGCCGGCTGGGCGGCGGTCCCGCCCGCGGCGCCTGGGCCTGGGCTGGGGTGATTCTTGGACCCTGCGCAGCCCGCCTGGAGCAGGGTCGCGAGGGCCAGCAGGGCCGCCCAGGACCGGTGACGAGCGGTCATCGCGGCCTCGGAGCCGGGGGCGGCGTGAAGGACCCCAGGACCACCCCGCGCGACGCGCCGGTCGCCGACGGGACATTGCCGGGCCGCCCGCGGAGCGATTCGAAGGCGAGGAAGGCGAAGGCCATCGCTTCCTTCGCCTCGGATGGAACACCCAGAACCTCGGTCGACGCGACCGGCACGCGCGCGCGGGCGGCGATCTCCTCGACCAGTGTCTCGTTCTTCACGCCCCCGCCCGAAACATAGATCTCGTCCGGCTTCTTCGCCCCCGACTGCTCGATGCCGCGCGCCACCGCCGCCGCCGTGAGCGCGCAGGCGGTGCGGAGGCGGTCCGCGAGCGAGAGCCCATCCGTGTGGGCGATGAAGCGCGAGAGATACCCGGCGCCGAACTCCTCGCGTCCTGCGCTCTTCGGCGGCTGGCGCTCGAAGAACGGCTCGGAGAGGAAGTATCGCAGCACGGAATCCGCGACGCGCCCTGGCCGAGCGAGCGCGCCTCCGGCGTCGTAGCGCGATCCCGCGGGTCCGAACGCTCCCACGAGGCCGTCGAGGAGCATGTTGCCCGGCCCGCAGTCGAACGCGAGCGTCCCGTCGAGCGTCGCCCCCGCGCGAAGCCGCGTGAGGTTCGCGATGCCGCCGAGATTCACGAGCGCGCGGTCCCGCGTGTCCGACGCGAGCTGGTGGTAGTCGAAGAGCGGCACGAGCGGCGCCCCCTCGCCGCCCGCGAGGAGATCGGCCATGCGAAAATTCGACACGATCGTCAGGCCAAGCCCGGCCGCGAGCACGGCGGGCTCGCCGATCTGCACCGTGACCCGCTTCCCCGAGCGCTCGCCGTGCGGATCGTGGAACACGGTCTGTCCGTGGTAGCCCACGACCTCGGGGGGCGGCCCCGCGGGCGCACCGGCGAGCGCGTCCCGCGCCGCCATCGCGGCGATCTCGGCCACCTCGACGTGCACGCGGAAGAGGTCCCGCAAGGGGAGTGTCCCCTCCTGCGCGCCGAGCACGCGGTGGCGGAGCTCGTCACCGTACGGCCGCGTCGCGAACGCGAGGAGCTTCGTGCGGCGGCGCGCGCCACCGCGATCGATCTCGACGACCGCGGCGTCGGCGCCATCCGAAGACGTCCCGCTCATGATGCCCACGGCGCGGGCGCGCCCGACGCTGTCGGATCGGCTCACCGGCTGCTTCCCTTCAAGACCCCCTCCACGATCTGTCGCTGGAAGAACGCGAACGCGACGATCACGGGCAGCGTGGCCAGGGTCGACCCGGCGAGGAGCGCGCCCCAGTCGACCGCGTACTCCGATTGCGCGAAGAGCGCGAGGCCCACCGGCAGCGTTCGCATCGATTCGGAGGTCGTGAGCACGAGCGGATGGAGGAACGCGTTCCACGTGATCAGGAATCCGTTCACCCCCACGACCGCGAGCCCCGGGCCCGACAAGGGAAGCACGATGCGCCAGAAGATCGCCGTGGAGGACCACCCGTCGGTGCGGGCCGCCTCCTCCAGCTCCGACGACATCGTCTGATAGTAATGCGCCATGAAGAGCACGCCGAACGGATCCGCCAGGTGCGGCAGAATGAGCGCGAGATAGGTGTCGAGCAGGCCCGCGCGCGACAGGAGGAGATAGAGCGGCACGAGCGTCACCTGCCGGGGCAGGATGAGGAACGCGGTCGCGAGCGCGAGGATGACGCCGCGCCCCACGAACCGGACGCGCGCGAGCGCGTGCCCCGCGGCCGCGGCGAAGAGCACCTGGAGCGGCACCGCCACGACGGTGACGACGATCGAGTTGAGCGCGAAGCGCGCCATGGGGCCGCCCGTGAGGATGGCCCGGTAGTGCTCGAGTGAGAATCCCTGCGCGAGCCAGTCCGAAGGCGTCACCGGGAGATCGCCTCCGCGCCCGAACGAGGCGCGCGCCATGTAGAGGAGCGGCGCGAGCGAGACGAGC
>DATEOQ010000075.1:0-3469 GCA_035273905.1 Candidatus Eiseniibacteriota bacterium
CGCGGCGACCACGAGACCGCTCCGCGGAAACGCGGGATGGTCGCGGGTGTCGAACACAGCCTCGGTGTGCGCTCCCAGCGTCGCGAAGTTGCCGTACCCGTACGGCTGGCTCAGGAAGACGAAGGACGAGTCTTCTTCGGCCTCGGCCTTGCGAACCTTGTTCTGCTTGAACAGGGGACCGATCTGGAATGTGGAGTGGCGCCCGATCGGCGCGTTGTAGCTGGGGTACGCGAGGAACTGGATCGCGCGCACGCGGCTCCGGTTCCCTTCCAGGTTCGCGGTCCCGTTGCCGAGTCCGTAGAAGCGGAGCACGTCGACGCCGGACGCGTAGGCGCGGAACGACCAGAAGTCGTGCCGGTTCTCGCGGCGGAATTCGCCCGTGTACTCGGCCTTTCCGCTGTTGCTGCCGAACGCCCACCCGCCGCTCAGCACGTGGCGCGTGCCGTACGGGTTCTTCCGGAACGCGTACGAGCGGTGGTCGAAGGACAGGCCGACGAAGAAGCCCAGATCGGGACCGTAGCTCAGGAGCGGCGCCTTGTAGGTCCTCGAGCCCCAGTCGCGCGCCGGCATCCAGGGCGCGGTCGCGGGCGCAGGCGGTGGGACGTACGCCCGGCTGTCATACGGGGCGCCGTCGACCTCGTTCCGTCCCTCCGAGTCCGAGAGCTTCGCCGGTCCCGAGCCGCGTGCCATGAGCCGGTCGTCCCCGGCGCCGCCCACGACGCGAAGCCGGATCCCACCGTCCGGGCCGGTCGCCGTCACCTTGTCGTCACCGGCGAGACAGTAGAGCCGGACCTCGCTGGTCTCGCCACGATGGAAGGCGCGGTGGAACGAGGGCTCGGCCGCAGGCACGAGCGGATCTCCAGGCGGATCGGCGGCCGGAGCCGTCATGGGGTGCACGGTGACATCGAGATCGCCATTGGATTGCCGGACCGCAACGACCTGCTCGGGCTCGCTCGTGAGCGTCACGTCGACCTTGTCCGCGAGATGCTCGTAGAAGCGCTTGGCGGCATCGGGGAGCCGGTCGCGGCGGCCCTTGAGATCCGCCGTGAGCTCGGGGCCGTCGATGGCGCGCCACGGCTCCGGCATGGTCGCGACCGCGCGTTCGATCTCCTCGTTCGTGAGCTTCGCCTGGAGCGCACGCGCGGCTCGATCCACCTGATCGCGCGTGATCCCGCTCAAGAGCTGACGATCCTGATCGCGGCTGTTCCACATGAGTCCGATCACGCTGCTATAGCTGTCGCCGTACTTCTGGAAGCGCTGCTCGCGCGTGCGCCGGCCGACTCCCAGGAAGAGCCCCTCGTAGCGCGAGAACGCCTGATCGCGATCCTCGGGAACGGGATGCCACTTCGCATCCCCTTCAAAGCGCGCCCATCGCCACTGCCGGCGGTGACGATCCCAGTCGCCGATCACGAGGTCGAAGAGGCGCGCGGTCAGGAATTCGTCCACGTCGATGTGCGTCCTGGGATCCGCCTCGAGCCGGCGATAGATCTCCTTGTAGTCCACGATCTCTCGAAGGCCGAAGGTGCCGGAACGAGCGCCCGCCGGCGCCGTCGGATACTCGCCGAAGAATCCCACCGCCCCCTTGAACTCGTCGCGGAATTCGCCGAGCGCGGGTTCGTCCGGGAGCGCGACGAGCACCCATTCCTGCGTGTGAATCCCCGCCGCCTTCGCCAGGCTACCCGCGATCAGCTCACCCGCCGGGTGCTGCGCCGCCATCTGATCCTTGAGGATGCTCTCGACGATCGTGCCGCGCAGCCCCTCGTCGATGAGCCCCGAGACGTCCTTCGCAATGCCGCGGAAGGTGTAGCTCCGGCCGTCGGCCCCCGCGAGCGCGAGCGCCTGGGTCTGGCGGCCTCCGACGCGCCGCACGGGACGGAGCCCACCCGCTTCGCGGCTCATGTCGAGCACAGGGACGCGAATCGACGTGGACCAGAGCTTCCGGTAGTCGGAGCCGAAGAAGAGCCGGTGGACCGCCGAGCGGTCGTAGGATGCGCCCGCAGTCACCGTGATCGAGTCCGGATCGGTCTCGGCCGCGACCGCGATCCCGATCGGCATCACCAGCGCACACGCTCCGACCACGAGCGAAAGCACGGGTCCCAAGGCTCCGTTCATGGCGGAAGAGTACCCCAAGGGACGCGCGCGTGGCATCGCGGTTATACTGCTCCGCGCATGGGTAAGGCGGCCGGGCATACGGGGGCGGGCCTGCGGCTCTTCGCTCCCGAAAACGCGCTCCAGCTACTCCTCGTCTTCATTCCCATCGCGATCGTCGCCGAGCGGCTCCACTGGGGACCGCTGGCCGTTTTCGGGTGCGCCGGACTCGCGATCGTTCCGCTCGCCGGCCTCATGGGGCGCGCCACCGAGGAGCTCGCGGCCAAGCTCGGCGCGGGAATCGGCGGCCTCCTCAACGCCACCTTCGGGAATGCGGCCGAGCTGATCATCGCCTTTGCCGCGCTCGAGCGCGGGCTCTACGGCGTCGTGAAGGCATCCCTCACGGGCTCCATCATCGGGAACGTCCTCCTGGTTCTCGGCGTCGCCATCTTCGCGGGCGGCATGAAGCGGGACTCCCAGAAGTTCGACCGATCGGCCGCCGCCGTGAACTCGACCCTCCTTGCTCTCGCCGCGATCGGACTCGTCGTCCCCGCGATCTTCCACCCGATCGCGATGAACGCGGTTGCCACGAGCCGCGTGTCGCCGGAAGACGAGCGCATTCTCGAGAGCGGGCTCTCGCTCGAGATCGCCGCGGTTCTCTTCGTCTCGTACCTGGCCTATCTCCTCTTCAGCCTCCGCACGCACAAGCACCTCTACAAAGGCGAGGGAGGGCACGAGCACGGGCCGGCGGTGCCCACCTGGCGCTCGGTGGCGCTGCTCCTCGTCGCCACCGCGCTGGTCGCGTGGATGAGCGAGATCCTGGTCGGCGCGGTGGAGGCCGCCTCGCACGCGCTCGGCCTCACGGAGATCTTCGTCGGCGTGATCGTGGTCGCGGTCATCGGGAACGCGGCCGAGCACTCCACCGCGGTGCTCGTGGCGATGCGCAACCAGATGGACCTCGCGCTCCAGATCGCAACCGGGTCCAGCATCCAGATCGCGCTCTTCGTCGCGCCGGTTCTCGTCTTCGCGTCCCACTTCATGAAACACGGACCGATGGACCTGCGCTTCACGCCGTTCGAGGTGCTCTCGGTTCTCCTGGCGACCGCGGTGGTGAATCTGGTGGCGCAGGACGGAGAATCGAACTGGCTCGAGGGGGCGCTGATGGTGGCGGTCTACTTGATCCTGGGGATGGCCTTCTACTTCCTGCCGTAGGCGCGGGCACGCCTCACGGATTTACGTCCAGCTTCGGTGCTGGACGAGGCGAAAGGGCTCGAGCTCCGGCGCGACCTCGCGACGCCACTTGTAGTCGCGCACCGTAACCGGCACGCCTTCCTCGATCGTCTTGTAGTCCGGGGTCCAGCCCAGGCGCTCGCGCGCGCGC
>DATEOQ010000076.1:0-8222 GCA_035273905.1 Candidatus Eiseniibacteriota bacterium
CGTGCCGCTGCTGATGGACCTGATTCGTGACTGCGCCAAGAACGGCGACCCAGGGCAGGCTCGAGGATGCACGGACGAGCTGGAGGAGCGAGGCGTGTTCCGGGTCGGACGCGCGGGGCTCCTGCCGCAGGCACGCCTGGAATACCCGCCCGCGTATCCCACGGCGGTCCTGCACGCCGCGGAGCGGGAGAGCGTCACCGCGGCGCTCCTCTGGGCGATCATGCGCCAGGAGAGCATCTACCAGAAGAACGCGCGGTCGAAGGCGGGGGCCATCGGACTCCTCCAGCTCATGCCGTTCACCGCCTCGCACCTGAATGGCTCGCAGGTGACCGAGGGATCCCTCACCGATCCCGACCTCAATGTCCGCCTGGGCGCCGCCTACCTCCGCGGGCTCCTCCAAGAATTCAAGGACCCACGAGCGGCCATGGCGGCCTACAATGCCGGCGAGGACGCGGTACGCCGGTGGCTGAAGGACCGGCCTGTGGTGGACGACGTGTGGGTGGAGATGATCCCGTACCGGGAGACCCGCGACTACGTGAAGCAGGTCTATTCGATCTGGCGCCGCTACGAGGCGCTCTACGGCTCGGGCTCGGCGGGCAGGCCGTAGGGTGAATCTCGGCGCCGAGCTCAAACGGAAGTCGATCCATCTCTCCTCGATCGCGATCCCGCTCGCCTATTTCTTCACGCCCGACACATGGCAGAAGGGTTGGGAGCGCGGCCTCCTCGCGCTCGTCATCCTCTCCCTGGCGGTCGAAGTGTTCCGGCTGAATCATCCCAGAACGCGGAACGTCTTCCGGCACTTCTTCGGGGAGCTGCTCCGGAATCACGAAGAGGCGAGTCTCCTCGGATCGACCTACCTGCTGATCGCGTGCCTCTTGACGATCCACCTGTTCCCGAAGGACGTCGCGGTGCTCTCGCTTTGCTTCCTGATCCTCGGGGACACGATGGCGGCGATCGTGGGGAAGTCGATCGGGAGGGTGCGGATCTTCGGGAAGACGCTCGAGGGTTCACTCGCGTGCTTCGCGGTCTGCTACGGCCTCACGCTGATCATCCCCGGGCCGAATCTGCCGTTCCCGGTGGGGCTTGTTGGAGCGCTCGTGGCGACGGTCTTCGAGCTACTGCCGATCCCGCTGGACGACAACTTCCGCATTCCGCTGTCTGCAGGGTTCGCGATGGAGCTGCTGCTGCGCTGAAGCGCCCGAACTAGAAGTAATACCGCAGCGAGAACGCCGCCCCTCCGGACCACACCGGCTTGACCTGGACGTTATCGCGGTCGATCAGACCCATGATGTCCAGGGCGACGAGGAAGTCCGGCTTTCCCGTGTAGGCGATGCGTAGGAGGGTCTGGCGCGCCTTTCCGTGATTCGCCTCGGTGATCACGGGAAGTGAGCTCTCACGGTAGGCGAGCGCGAAGCCGATGGGCACGCCCCAGGCGGCGTGTCCGTCGAAGTCGACGCTAGCTCCCAAGCCGTACTCCCACGAGTCCGATTCGCCGCGGTGGGGTGCCTCGCCATACGATCCCTCGCCGAGGAGCGTCACACCCACCGGCCGGCTCACGGCCCACGCAAAGCGTAGTCCGGCCTTGGTCCGGATCATCGGGACGTTGTCGATCAGGCGCGGATCGGGATTTCCATCAATCACGTCCTCGGTGAACTGCCTCAAGTCGATGAGCGTCAGCGTCTGTCTGGTGACGTCGAGCGATAAGGAGAGAGCGGTCTTCTGCGTTTCGCGAAGACGGACCAGCCAGCCGAGCTCGAGGCCGCTCGAGACATTCACTCCTTCGTTGACGAGCGAGGCCGCCTGTGTCCCGAGGCGCGTGCGCAGTCCAATCGACGCGCGCACCGCGATCCAGTCGCGGATCGCATTCTGGTATTCCATCCCGAGCAGGGCATAGGCGAGGCTGCCGCTGAGCACGGCCAGGGTGTCGCCCCCAACGACCACCGGCGGATAGTCGAACTCGGGGGTCATCGTGTATCCGATGTCGTTCCGGATGTATGTGCGCACTTGCGCGTCGGGGACCAGGTCGGTCGAGACGAAGGTATGACCGTTCAGCGACGGTCGTGCGGCGTGAGCGCTCCGTGGGAAAAGTGCCAGCGCGAAGAGGCACGCCACGGCCATCCAGCCGGTTCGCGATCGCATCAGGGCTTCCCGATCGGGAACAGGATTCCCGCCACGAGCTCGAGGCCGCCGGAGTGGAAGCGGTCCGGCAGGGAGGAGGCGGTCGAGCCGTCGACATCCGAGCTGGCGAAACCGCCGGAGAGATTGACGAGGCCCTGCACGTACCGGAGCTCGGTCGTGAGACGTGGCGTGCCGACGGGGAACACGACGCCGAACCCGAACAGAGCGCCGACGTCCGTGCTGTTGAAACGATCCTTGATATCCTCGTCGAGCCCATTCCCGGTGAGATGGGCGGACTTGAGAAATCCGACGTCCACGCCGCCCGCGAAGTACGTCCGACCGGCTTCGAACTTGAGCAGAACGGGGACCGAGACGTAGTCGAGGTTCAGATCGAGCGCGCTCTCGCCGGTGGCGTCCTCCACGGATGTGAGCGTCGTGCGTCGCTGCGCGAAGCTGGGCTGAACGCTGAGCGCGATGGTGGGAGTGAGCGAGATCTCCCCCTGGACGCCGGCAATCAAGCCCCCTCTCGCGCCGTAGGACGTGTTCGGTGGAGCGTCTCCGGAGATTCCTTGACGTCCCACGCCCAGGAGCGCGCCGACGGCGCCCGCGTGCGCATGAGCTGGCGACGCGATCGAAACGGTTACCAACAAGAGAAGCGACCTACGAGCCCACTTCGACATGATCGCGCCGCCATCCGTGAGAGGAACGTCCGGGGACGAGCGGGTACCATAGAACACTGGGAGGAGGGCTCCAAGGGGGACGTGGGGTCGGCCAGCGCCCTCGAGCCGGGTCGCCCCTGGCCCGGAACCGCTTGGCCGACGGATGCTTCTACTTAGATAGGCATGAAACGGGCATTCCGGCTTGACACCCCGGGGGGCCGCCCCTAGACTGCCCGCCAAAGACAAGCGCACCGGCCGAAGGACGACAAGCGAACTAATCATCGCAACCACAAGAGCTTAGAAGGCAGTCCTCGCGTACTGAACCCCGGCGGCCAGCGGCTCCTGGGGTTTTGCCATACTTGGGGTATCCGGTCTCGGAACCGGTCCCGGAAACCGTGGGTAGAGGGCGCACGGGGCCCTGAACCGCATCCAAAGGAAGCCATGCTGAACCTCCTGACACGGATCCTCGGCAGCAAGCACGAGCGCGACATCAAGGGGATGTGGCCGCTCGTCGATGCCGTCAACGAAGAGTACGAGCGCCTCCACGACCTCTCGGACGAGGACCTGGCGGCGAAGACCGTCCAGTTCCGCGCCCGGCTCGTCGAAGGCGAGACGCTCGACGATCTCCTTCCCGAGGCGTTCGCCACGGTGAAGGAAGTCTGCCGACGGCTCGTTGGTCAGACGTTCGAGGTCGTCGGCCAGCCGGTCACGTGGGACATGATTCCCTTCGACGTCCAGATCCTCGGGGCGATCGTGCTCCACGAGGGGAAGATCGCCGAGATGGCGACAGGTGAAGGAAAGACCCTCGTCGCGACCATGCCGATCTACCTGAACGCGCTCACCGGGCAGGGCGTCCACCTGGTCACGGTGAACGACTACCTGGCCCGGCGCGACAGCGAGTGGATGGGGAAGATCTTCACCACGCTCGGGCTCACGGTCGGCTGCATCCAGAACTCGATGAACTTCGAGCAGCGCCGCGCCGCCTACGCGTGCGACATCACCTACGGCACCAACAACGAGTTCGGCTTCGACTACCTGCGCGACAACATGGCGCGCCATCGCGACCATCGCGTCCAGCGCGGCCACAACTACGCCATCGTCGACGAGGTCGACTCGGTCCTGATCGACGAGGCGCGGACGCCGCTCATCATCTCGGGGCCGGTGGATCACAGCCTCCAGCAGTACGACGAGATGAAGCCGGACGTGGACCGCGTGGTGCGGAGCCAGTCCCAGGTCACCAACCGGATTCTCCAGGAAGCGGAGGCTCTTCTCGGCGATCCGGAGAAGGAGTTCGAGGCCGGGGTCAAGCTCCTGCAAGTGAAGCGCGGCGCGCCGAAGAACAAGCGCTTCCTCAAGCTGGTCGCGGAGCAGCCGGGACTCAAGCGGCTCATCCAGAAGGTGGAGCTCGACTTCATCCGCGACAAGCGGCTCGGCGAGGTGGACGAGGACCTCTTCTACTCGATCGACGAGAAGCAGCACTCGGTGGATCTCTCCGAGCAGGGGCGCACGCTGCTCTCGCAGCGCGATCCCAATCGCTTCCTCCTGCCCGACCTCGCGGTCGAGCTGGGGGCGATCGACGAGGACGAGGCGATCTCGCCCGCGGACAAGGTCCAGAAGAAGCGCGAGCTGGAGCGCCAGCACGCCATCCGGAGCGAGCGCGTGCACGACATCCTCCAGCTCCTGAAGGCCTACTCGCTCTTCGAGAAGGACGTCGAGTACGTCGTCCAGGAGGGGAAGATCCTGATCGTCGACGAGTTCACGGGACGGCTCATGCCGGGCCGCCGCTACTCCGACGGACTCCATCAGGCGATCGAGGCGAAGGAGAACGTGAAGGTCGAGGGCGAGACGCAGACGCTCGCGACCATCACGATCCAGAACTACTTCCGCCTCTACGACAAGCTCGCGGGCATGACCGGAACGGCCGAGACCGAGGCGAGCGAGTTCTACCATACGTACAAGCGCGACGTGGTCGTGATCCCGACGAACCAGCCGGTCCGCCGCGAGGATTCGAACGACGTCATCTTCAAGACGCGGCGCGAGAAGTACAACGCGCTCGTCGACGAGATCGCGAGCCTCCATGCGCAGGGCGTCCCTGTGCTCGTGGGGACGATCTCGGTCGAGGCGTCGGAGACGCTGAGCCGTCTTCTCAAGCGGAAGGGCGTTCCGCACAACGTGCTGAACGCGAAGTACCACCAGCAGGAAGCCGAGATCGTCGCGAACGCCGGACGGCGCGGCGCGGTCACGATCGCGACCAACATGGCCGGCCGCGGAACGGACATCAAGCTCGAGAAAGGCGTCATCCGCTGCGACCGCGGCTGCTACGCGAACCAGAAGGGCAAGCTCGACAACGGCGTCTGGAAGAACGTGGGGAGGTGCAAGGAGGAGAGTAGTACTTGTGGTCTCCACATCCTCGGCACCGAGCGGCACGAGAGCCGGCGCATCGACCGCCAGCTCCGCGGCCGAAGCGGGCGCCAGGGAGATCCCGGGTTCTCCCGATTCTATCTCTCGCTCGAGGACGACCTGATGCGCCTCTTCGGCTCGGACCGGATCGCCGGGATCATGGAGCGGCTGGGCGTGCAGGAGGGCGAGGTCATCGAGCACGGGCTCGTGACCCGCGCCATCGAGCGCGCGCAGAAGCGGGTCGAGGCGCACAATTTCGACATCCGGAAGCACCTCCTCGAGTACGACGACGTGATGAACAAGCAGCGCACCGTCATCTACGCGCAGCGGCTCCGCGCGCTCGAGGAGGCGGATCTCAAGGAGACGATGCTCGAGATGATGGACGAGATGGTCTCGGAGCGCGTCCACACCTATCTCGGATCGCGCGAGCGCTACGACGACGAGGACATGAAGCGGCTCCTGAACGACGTGAGCCAGCTCCTCCTCCGTCCGGTGACGCTCCCCGACCAGGGGGACAAGCTCCATGGGCCCGAGGAGGCGGAAGAGCTGATCCAGGAGTTCTTCCACAAGGCGTACGAGGAGAAGGAGCAGGAGATGTCGCCGCCCATCCTGCGCGAGCTGGAGCGGGTGGTGTATCTCCAGGTCATCGACGAGCACTGGATGGACCATCTCCGCGAGATGGACCACATGCGCGAAGGCATCGGGCTCCGCGCGTACGGCCAGCGCGATCCGCTCCTCGAGTACAAGAAGGAAGCCTTCGAGATGTTCGAGGAGCTGACGCGGTCCATCCGCGAGGAGACCGTGCGCAACCTCTTCCGCGCCGCGCTCGTGCTGGAGCCGGTGCCGGGGCGTCCCCCGCTGATGGGTGGCACCCCCGGCGCTTCCGGCGCGCCGCCCGAGATGCCCCGCATCCTTCCGGGCCGCCCGGCGGCTAAACCCGCGCCGCGGCAGCAGGAAGTGCATGCGGAGGTGACCGCGTTCGGAACCATGGCGGAACCGCAAGAGGAGGGTGGAGCATCTCAGCGTCCCAGCGGTCGGAGCGCGGCGCCGCCGCCTCGACCGGGCGCCGCGCCTCCGGGCGCGAAGCAGGCTCCCGTGGTGTCCACGGAGCCGAAGGTCGGTCGGAACGATCCGTGCCCGTGCGGCAGCGGGAAGAAATACAAGAAGTGCCACGGCGCCAACTGAAAGGAGCCGACACCATGGATGAAAGCGTCCGAGAGATGGTGCAGGTCATCGTCGAGCGGCTGAAGGCCTTCGTCGACGGCGACGAAGACGCGCTCCTCGAGCTCGGCCGTGTGCTCGACTCCGGCCGGTTCGATGCGAGCGTGGTCGGCGAAGCCTTCGAGATGATCGTCCACGCCCTCGAGCCCTACGCTCGCGAAGACTTCGGCGACGGCTCCGCCAAGGAGCGGCCGAGCGTGCGCGTGCCGAGCGGCCCGGAGCGGGCGCTCCTGCTCGCGAATCCGGCTTACGCGTATCTGTTCCGCCTGCTCGAGTCGGGCAAGGTCTCGCCCGAGCAGTTCGAGGAGATCCTCTCTCGCGCTCGCGACATGGGCCCCGCGCTCCACGACGAGGTGCAAGCGCGCGAGCTGGCGATCGAGGTTCTCATACGTTGGTTCGATGACGAGCACGGGGTCACGTTCGATCCGGCTCCGACGGCGGGGGTGCATTGAAAGCGGTGAAGTCCAAGGCGAAGACGGTGAAGCCGGAAGAGGTTGCCGAGACGGTCGAGACGACCGTCGAGGCGAAGCCGCGCCCTGCGACGCGGAAGAAGGCGTCGCCCCAGGCGGAGCCGGCCGTGGAGAAGGTGCCGGCCGGTGTGAAGGGCGCGGCCAAGAAGAAGGCGACCGCGAAGAAGAAGGCGTCCGCCAAGCGTGAGACGCCCGCCCCGGGGGGGCGCCGCCGGAACCTCGTCATCGTCGAGTCGCCGGCCAAGGCCCGGACCATCGCCAAGTATCTCGGCCCCGGCTACGAGGTGAAGGCCTCGAACGGCCACGTCCGCGATCTTCCGAAGTCCAAGCTCGGCGTCGACGTCGAGAAGGGCTTCGAGCCGTCGTACGTGCTCATCAAGGGCAAGGGAAAGATCATCAAGGATCTGAAGACGAGCGCGCGCCGCGCGGCCACCGTCTTTCTCGCGCCCGATCCCGATCGCGAAGGGGAGGCGATCGCGTGGCATCTCGCGGAGACGCTCGGCGGGGACGCCGACGACATCCGCCGTCTCGCGTTCTACGAGATCACGAAGCGCGGCGTCACCGAAGCGCTCGAGCATCCGCGCACCATCGACATGGCCAAGGTGCAGGCGCAGCAGGCGCGCCGCGTGCTCGATCGGCTCGTGGGCTACAAGGTGAGCCCGTTCCTCTGGCGCACGATCCGCTACGGCCTCTCGGCCGGGCGCGTGCAGTCGGTCGCGCTCCGCCTGATCTGCGAGCGCGAGGATGAGATCCGGAAGTTCGTCACGCGCGAGTACTGGACCATCGACGCGGATCTCGTCACGCCGGCTGGGGACGTGTTCCGCGCCCGCGTGCAGAAGAAGGCGGGGGAGAAGCTCGCGCTGGAGAACGAGGCGCAGGCGAAGGCCGATGCGGACGCGCTCGCGAAGGAGTCCTTCGCGGTCACCCAGGTCCGCACGCAGGAAAAGAAGCGGAACCCGGTCCCGCCGTTCATCACGAGCACGCTGCAGCAGGAATCCTTCCGGCGCCACCGGTACAGCGGCCAGAAGACCATGGTCATCGCCCAGCAGCTCTACGAAGGCGTGGAGGTGGGCGATGGCGCCACGGGGCTCATCACGTACATGCGTACCGATTCGACCCGCGTCTCGGCCGACGCGATCGCCGAGGTGCGCGCGTTCATCCAGGAGCAGTACGGCGATCCGTACCTGCCGGCCGAGGTGAAGGTCTATCGCTCGCGCGAGACCTCGCAGGACGCCCACGAGGCGGTCCGCCCGACGTCGGTCGCTCGCACGCCCGCCTCGATCAAGGCCTACCTGGATCCGGACCAGTACAAGATCTACGAGCTCATCTGGCAGCGCTTCGTGGCGTCGCAGAT
>DATEOQ010000077.1:0-3214 GCA_035273905.1 Candidatus Eiseniibacteriota bacterium
TATCGTCTTCCAGAGAGGACGGGGAGCGGCGAGCCTCGCCGCCCGCGCGACGCGGGTGGGAGGGCGTCCGCACCGCCCCAGGGAGGAGAACGACCATGAAACGGATCATCCTGGTCCTCGGGCTCGTCGCGGCGGTGGCGCTGGCGGCGGGCATCGCGGTGGCCCAGAGCGATCACAAGCGGGACGACGGAGCGCCGCATCGCATGATGAACGGCCACGGTGGCCCAGGCATGCACGGCGGCCGAGGCGGCTTCGGCATGCGCGGGGGCATGGGCATGGGTGGCGGGATGTTCCTCGGACCGGAACGCATCCTGTTGGAGGATGGCGGCGGACGTCTCGCGGAGAAGCTCGATCTCACCGGCACGCAGAAGGACAAGCTGCGGGACATCGGTGGCGATCTCGAGCGGAAAGAGATCCGCCTCCGCGCCGATCTCGAGACCGCGGGTCTCGACCTGCGCGATCTCATGCGCAGCGACTCGCCGTCCGCGTCGGCGGTGGACGCGAAGATCGAGAACCTGTCCCAGCTTCGCGGCGAGCTCATGAAGGCGAACGCGAGAGGGGTCCTCGACGCGCGCAAGGTGCTGACATCGGACCAGCGCAAGAAGCTCGCGGACATGCGGGCAGGGCGTTTCGGCGGCGGTCCGGGACGCGATGACGATCACCAGGGCCCGCCGGAGCGACGGAACTCGAGGTAGGCATCGGTGTGGGTCTCGAACAGGGAGGAGGGAATCATGAAGCGAATCCTGATCGGGGTGGCGCTCATCGGCCTTGCGACCGCGGGAGTTGCGGTGGCGGCCAAGAGCGCCCCCAAGGCGGGGGATCCCAAGGCTGGGATCGTGGACTTGAGCGGCGCCTGGCGCTTCGATCCCGAGCGCAGTGACAAACCGCCCCAGCGAATGGGCGGCGGTCATGGCGGTGGGGGCATGCACGGCGGAGGGATGCACGGCGGATGGGGCGGAGGAGAGGGTGGACCACCACCTGAAGGCGGCGGCCCCGGCGGTCCCGAAGGACGCGGCGCGGGTCGTCCCGGACGGTTGCCCAACCTGATCCACATCGCGCAGCACGACGGCTACGTGAGCATCGAGGACTCCACCGACACCGAGATGCTGCGGATCGCGACCGGCGTCGCGCCGGCCGCTCCGATGAGCGTGATGGAAGCCCAGGGCCTATGGAAGGATGGCAAGCTCGAGGCCGTGAGCGAGCCGCGTGAAGGGGTGAAGGTGACCCAGACGTACTCGCTCAAGGACAAGGGCGCCACCCTCGAGGTGAAGACCAAGATCGAGGGGCAGCGCTCGTTCGAGATGAAGCGGGTGTTTGCTCGGGAGAAGGCGTAGGGCGAGCTAGCTCGCCCACGCCTCACTGGGCGTGGCTGTGGGTGCCCGTCGTCTTCGTGGTGCTCGACTTGGGAGTGGATGCCGGCCGAAGTCCCGGCTTCTTCTTCCCAGGCGCGCGCGACGTCTCGAGCCGCCGGCTCGCCGCCGTCGTGTCGGCCTTCGCGGTCACGCCCGCCTTGTCCCGAGCTTCCATCCCCGAGGCTTGCACTCGGGACGTGGGCTGCACGACGACCTTGTACTGATCGATCTTCGGCTTGCCGAATCGTTCGAGATCGATCTTCACCAGGTCCGCGAGCTTCACCGAGCCGTCCTTCTGCACCGCGTAGGTCTGAAGCTCTCCGCCCCCGAACCAGAGCTTGAGCAGCGTGAAGTTGTTGATCTCCGCCGTGTACACGTTCTTCGGCTCGATCTTGGCGCCGGGAGGCGTGGACGAGCTGGCGATGATCGCGGCTGACTGCGCCGGCGGCTGCAGGGGATGAAGCGGCGCGCCCGCGCCCCCCTGCACCATCGCGATCAGGACTTGCCCGTCCGACCAGGTCACGAGCGCCCGCTCGTAGTCGTGCTCGTGCCCACCGACGAGCACCGAGATCCCGCCTTCGTGCATGGCCTGCACGATCTGGTTGCGGCGCTCGCGCATCACGTCGTCCATCTCCCAGTCCATGCGGTGGTAGCCCGCGGAATAGGGAGGACTGTGCATGAAGACGAAGGACGGACCGTGGTGCTCCTTCAAGCGCGCGGTGAGCCAGTCCACCTGCTCCTTCGAGTACTTGACCTGCACTTCCTTCGACCAGTGCACGCCTGGATTGGTGATGGGATTCGAGTCGAGCGCGATGAAGCGCACCCAGCCGTCGGCTGAATCGAAGCAGTAGTAGAGACGGTCGCCGGCGATGGGGAGCCCGGTCGCGGCGCGCCAGTTGGCGATGCCTTCCTCGGTCCACGTCTTTTCGTGGTTGCCCGCCACCGCCATGTAGGGAACGCGCGCCGAGAGCGGTTGCCAGATGCGCATGAACCGCTCCCAGTTCGCCGGATTCCTTCCATCGTAGACGAGGTCCCCGGTATTGATCGCCGCGGCCACGACCTGATCGTGAGCCTTCAGCGTATCGATCTTCGTCATGACCGCGTGCAGAACCTGGTGCTCGCGTCCCCACTTCGGATTGTTCGTGACGAGATAAGGAACATCGCGGACGAGCCCGGCATCGGGAACCATCCCCTTCACGAGCGCGATCGGAACGTGGATGAGGCCTCGCGCAATCTTCACCGGATTGGGCGAGATCCCTTCCTTGATGATGGCGATCTCCTTGTTGATGCGCGTCGAGCGGAAACCGGGACGGTTGTCGCCAAGCAGGATGAGGTTGAGGGTATCGGCCGTGTATCCGGAGCGCAGGCGGCCCAGATAGCGCCGCGCGGAATCGCCGGTGCCGGGCACGAAGCCGACCAGCGTGTCCGCCCCGTACATCGGGTGGTAGGGAGCGGCGGCGGTGTGACGCACCGCGGCTTGCGGATTCTGGCCACCCGTCGTGTCCACAGGGGAGATGGTCTGGGAGAGGGGCGTGAGCTTGCCGACGTGCGAGCAGCTCGCGAGAGCTACCAAGAGCACGAGACCTATCGTGGCGTGGATCAGGGTTTGCGCGCGCGTCGATGCTGTAGGCAGAGGAGTCATGGCGCGTTACTACGAAGCGAACGCCGTGCCAAGCCACCGAATCAGTTCTAAGTCATTGGAATCAGCGGAGGTGTGGGGTCGCGCCCACGCCCCAGAAGCCGCCCCCGTTTTTCCATTTCACGTATGGAAATGTAAGCCTCGGTAGGGGGTTGCCCGGGGGCACCCCGGAGGCGCCAAGCCCCTCAGCCCATCCGCCCCTTGAGCTCGCGGTGGAGCCACG
>DATEOQ010000078.1:0-10028 GCA_035273905.1 Candidatus Eiseniibacteriota bacterium
CCTGGCGGCCGCCATGGCAGGGTGCGGCACCACCCCGCTGGGCCCCGCGACACCGGCCACGAGTGCCCCGCAGGTGGGCGCGCTGTCCCCGCCGATCGTGCACGTGAACGCGGACGGCAGCGGCACGCTGGTGCAGGTGTCGTCGCTGCCGCGCCTGAGCGGCACCGATGGCTCCGTCAAGACGACGTCGGCGAAGATCGACGGAAACAAGGGCGGTAGCGTCTGCGCCGGTCGGTTCACGGTGACCGTTCCCCCGGGGGCCTTCATCGGACCGGCCACGATCACGATCTCGGTTCCGAGTCAGAGCACGTTCTTCTGCGATCTCTCCATCGCGCCGCTGGCGGCCAACAACTTCAAGGTTCCGGTCACGCTGACGACCGACATCAAGGACCTCGGCCTCGACGCCTCCACGCTCACGACCTACTGGTACGATCCGGTCCAGGCGAGATGGGTGGCGATGCCGACCTCGACCGATGCCAAGGGGGAGAAGCTCTTCACCTCCCTCAACCACTTCTCGATCTACGCGACGGGCAAGGCGGGCTGGTAGGACGAGCCAGCTCCGATGACGAAAGGCGGCGAGGGAAGGTCTCCCTCGCCGCCCTTTGACTTCACGCAGCGTGCTATCGAATCACGTCGCGCAGCTGAACCATCGAGCGGTCCATGTGCTTCAAGGTGATGAACCCCACCCGCGGGTACTCCAGGTCGATCACCACGTAGACGGTGGCCGCGATGGCCAGGGCGAAGAGCGCCATGTGGAGCGGATAGCGGCGGCCCTTGAGCGCCAGCGTGTCTCCCGCGAGGAGCGCTCCCAGGAACGAGAGCGCGACCAGGAGCGCCAGAATGAGGAACGGCGCGTGTGTCGTCGTGGCCAGGTCGCGCGTGGTGGTGATGTCGATCATCTTGTTGAGCGCCTCCAGCAGCAGGATGGGTGTCGCCGGGCTGGGCGATGCCTTACTCGCAGCGGCGCTCCGCTTCCAGATCTCCTCTTGCAGTCGGGCGCCACGAGCCAGCAGGACCTTGTAGGCCGCGCGATCGCTGATGCGATCGAAGGTGGCGATCCTCGTCTCGAGGTATTCCTTGAACAGTGGGCGAAGGAGCCCCTGGTCCTCCGGGGCGAGCAGATCGAGGCGCAGGTAGGCGGTCCCGATCGCGTTGGCCTCCTCCACGATCTGCCCCCGTCGCACGGTGAGGCGCTCCTGAGCGTTGCTGAACGCGAACGCCAGTACGAGCCCGAGCAGACCCAGGATGGCCGCGACCACCGCGGTGATCTCGTCGTTGGTCTCACCCGTACGAGAGGCGCGTCGCTTGCGGCCGACCCGGAACCCGATCTCGAGGCAGGCCCACATTCCGGCCATCATGAGGATCGGAATGAAAACGGTCAGGATGGCGGGATTGCTGTCCATGTCGTGTGGGAGTCCCGGGACCAGAGCGATGGGGCGAGCGGGCGCGAACGTACGAAAGGTTCGCGAGGGGAGTCAACGACGATCGATGCGGGAACGGCTCAGCGGCGCGAGGCTCTCCGTGCGGGGTCGTGCTGGGCGGTGGCGAAGCGGGTCTCCTCCGGAATCGGTACCCCCTCGATGAGGGCGAGCGCGTGGTCGCGATCCTTCTGGAACGCGTCCATCTGGGACGACGCCAGCGGCGCCTGACCCGGCATCTCGACGGTGAGCGGATTCTGATGGTGCCCGTTCTTCAAGAACTCGTAATGGAGATGCGGTCCGGTCGCGAGCCCGGTGGATCCGACGCGACCGATCACGTCCCCCTGATCCACCTTGGCTCCGGGACGGATCCCAGGCGCGATCGCGCTCAGGTGTGCGTACCGCGTTCGGATGCCCTGGGCGTGGCGAACCTCGACGAGCCGTCCGTAGCCGCCAGCCCATCCCGCGCGCGTCACGATGCCCGACGCGGTCACGTCGACCGGCGTCCCGGTGGGCGCTCCGTAGTCGATCCCCTCGTGCGCCCGGTAGCGCTTCAAGATCGGATGGTAGCGCCGGCTCGTGAAACGGCTCGTGATGCGGTAGGGGACGGGATAGCGAAGGAACGCGCCGTGTAGAGAGTGTCCGTCCTCGTCGTAGTACGCATAGCGGCCGCCGGCGCGCGGGCGCGGGATCGCGCGGAGCACGCGATCTCCGTTGGTCAGCTCGATTGCGAGGAAGTGGCGGCTCCGGATCGACCCGTCGCCGCGGATCTTCCGCTCGAGCGCGAGCCGGAATGAGTCCCCCTTCCTGAGGTCGCGCGTGAAATCCACCTTCCAAGCGAAGACGTCGGCCATGTCGTAGACGAGGTCTTCGAAGCCGCGCTTGCCGAGGCGATCGACGTCGCCTCCCAGATGCGCGGCCCAGAGGCTCGTCTCGATGAGGCCCGTGACCACGACGGTGTCCATCGTGAAGGGTTTGAGCTCCACGTGCGCGGTCCACGCGGAATCCACCCTGGTGAAACGAAGGGTGGAGTCCGGGGTGATGTCGAGCCGGATCCTGTTCGGAACGCCGCCGCCGCGCGGATAGAACCGGACCGAGGTGCCGGGGCGGATCGAGCGCGGGCTCTTGTAGGTGCGCAGGAGCCTCGTGATCTCGCGCACCTGCGCGTCGTCGAGCCCCTTGGTCGCGAGGACCTGCGCGAGAATCGCGCCTGGACTCAGCGTGTCGGCCGGGTCTCCCGTCGCCCAGAGCTCGGGGACGCGGCGCGGCTCGGGAGGCTGGGGCGCCTTGGGGAAGGTGACCGCAAGGCACACTCCGAACAGGGTCAGCGTGATCAGAGCGATGGCCGAGGAGAATCGCTGGTGGGCGCCCATCGGCCATACATCGGCCGGTCGCCGTCGCTTCCTGAGAGGAGGTTGCCTGCCGGCCTAGCGGATGCGATCGCGCGGGTCGCGAGGCACGCAGGTCACCGTGACCCGGCACCCCGGGGTGGGGAGGCCTTCTCGCACCCGGTCCGCTATACTGCCGCCCGCTTTCATAACCCCGCAGCAACCGTTTCGGAGGACTCCCATGCGACGCCGGATGCTGTTCCTCTCGATCCCCCTCGCGCTCTCGATGATGTCAGGTCCAGGGGAAGCCGCCCCGCCCGGCGCTCCCGCGCCGCCGGCCAAGCCGTTCGATGTATCCGTCTACGCTGCGCGACGCGAGAAGCTCATGAAGGCGCTGGGGAAGGGGATCGCCGTGCTCTACGCGCGCGGAGAGGAGGATCGGGACGGCTACCGACAGGACAGCGATTTCTATTACCTCACCGGGATCTCGGAGCCCGGCGCCGTGCTCGTGCTCTCACCGGCGGAGCGCACGTATCACGAGCGGCTCTTTCTCAAGCCGCGCGATCCGGACGAGGAGCGATGGACGGGCGAGCGCTCCTCCATCAGCGATTCGCTGCGTCAGGTGACGGGCATCGAGCGGATCGGACGCACGACCGCGCTTGGCGCGACCATGGAAGGACTCCTTCGCAACTCGAAGACGCTCTTCGCCATTCATCAGCCCGGCGGTCCCGACGACCCCGAAGCGCCTGAAATGGCGCTCTACGGAAAGCTGAGCTCGCGCGTGCCGGGGGTCGAGACCAAGGACCGGACCGATCTCCTGCCCGCCATGCGCTCGGTCAAGGAGCCGCGTGAGGTCGAGCTCATGGAGAGCGCGATCGCAACCACCATCGCGGCGCAGCATGCGGCCGCGCGGGCCATCCAGCCGGGCGTGGAGGAAAACTGGGTCGCGGGGCTCATCGATCTGGAGTTCAAGCGAGGGGGCGCCGTCCGTCCTGGATTCGAGGACATCGTCGGCTCGGGACGGAACAGCACCGTGCTCCATTATCCGGAGCACAACGACACGATCCAGTCGGGGGGACTCGTGGTCGTCGACATCGGATCGGACTACGGCCACTACTCCGCCGACATCACGAGGACCTATCCGGCCGACGGCGCGTTCACGAAGGAACAGCGCGCGATCTACGACGTGGTGCTCCAGGCTCAGACGGCCTGCATCGAGATGGTCCGGCCTGGTGTCTTCTTCGAGGACATCCAGCGCCGAGCGGAGGCGATCATCCGGGCCGCGGGCTACCGCGACTACTTCCCGCACGGGATCGGCCACTTCGTGGGCCTCGACGTGCACGACTCAGGGCTCTACTCCAAGCCGCTCGCCGCGGGCATGGTGATCACGGTCGAGCCTGGGATCTATATCCCGGAGCGCTCGCTTGGCGTTCGCATCGAGGACGAAGTGCTGGTCACACCACAGGGCCACCGGCTGCTCACCGCCGCGCTTCCACGTGACGCCGCCTCGGTGGAGCGGATGATGCGAGGCGAGTGAGCTAGGGAGACGTCTGGCCGCCGCTCTCGTATCCCGGTGGAATCGGATGCGCGATCGCAGTCGAGTCCTTCGGCCAGTCCACGAACCCGCCGCTCAACGGGTCCTTGTTGTGACAGCGCGCGCATGCGGTCTTGTCGGGAAGTACCAACCCATAGTCTTCCGCCTTGAGCGTGCCGCGCCGGATTCCCTGCATGATCGAGATCTTGGAGTACCCGCTTCCCGCGCCGTGGCAGGCCTCGCACGTGACTCCCTCCGCCTGGGAGTAGGACGGACCGTAGCGCTCCGCCGGCTCGCCATGGCCCGTGACATGACAGGGCAGGCACTCGGGAGCCTTCTGCGGGTCCGCGATGCCGCGCTTCTTCGCCATCGCCTTGGCCTTGTCGGAGCCCAGCGTCTCGAACGACTGGGCGTGCTTGGATTCGGCCCAGAGGTGGTACTGGTTCCCGACCCGATCCGCGCCGTGGCAGAGTCGGCACTTGGTCGCGCCGACATACGTGGCCGCGGCCCGCGCCGACCCTGTGATGAAGAGGGCCACCGTCACGAGCAGGACTCGAATCACGAGTCGCCTCCCGGAGGCAGGCCGCGCAATGCGGCGATGTGGTCCTTGTATCGCGAGCGGACGGCAATGAAGTCGCCGTGCGAGAGGTCCAGCTCACCGACGATCTTCCGGATCTCCGTCTCCTCTTCGCCCGACACCTCGTTGTCCGCCGCGGAGACGGCAAAGAGGCACTCTAAGAGTGACTCCTTCTCCTCCTGGGTCGCGAACCGCGCGAACTCGCGGGTCACGACGTAGCTCTCGGTCGAGCCGAAGAGGGCGTGCTGCGATTTGGCGATCTGGACCACGAGCACGGCTTCCTCGTCGCCGATCCCGCCGAGCCGCTGGAGGATCCGCTCCATCGCGCGGGTTTCCTCGCGGCTGACCTCCAGGTCCACATTGGCGACGCGGCCGAGGATGTAGGCGAAGGCGGCGATGTGCCGCGCGCGTTCAGGGTCCAGCTGGTCGAGGCTGTCCACGATGGCGCGGACGGCGTCAGCCCGACCGGCGGGCGGTTGACGATTGGGATCGAAGCCGAGCATGCGCCAGAGGGACATGGCGTTTTCCTTTTGGAAAAAGGTCCGTGGTCGAGCGAGCGTTTGAAAATCCGATCGCGCCCGGGGTTTGAGCTCCCGCGATCACGGGTGACCCGAACGCCATGGCGAGTCGTCGATTATAGCGTCGACGGCTGTGCCGGCTCGACAGGCACGATACGTGATACTGGAAGAAGCCAGCCGGATGCGCCGGCCTCGTTCGCCCGGCCAGCGCATCCTTTCAGATACAAGGGCGGCAGGAAACGTGACGATACGAGTCCGAAAACATCCTCCAAGGATGGAGCAGGACTCAGGAGTCAATGATCCTGCCGCCCGTTGTTGTTCCTGGGGGATTTACTGGCGGGGAGAGAGGAAGTTCCGCACCATCGGACCGGCGCCTAGCGACCCGCCAGCCACTCCTTGCGTCGAGTGGCCAGCTCACGCAGTTCATCTTCGAAGCGAGCCTGTGCCTTGATCTCGTTCTCGTGACGGCGATTGAGCGCGTCCTTGGACATCCCCTGGGGACGGGCCTGCGCCTCCCGTTCCTGCTCCCGGGTCAGCCGATCGCGCTCGGCGTGGAGCACCTGGTCGAGCTTCATCTGCTCCCGCAGGTCGCGAGCGCGAAGCTCGCCGATGGTCAGGCCGGCCGCGCGGCCGGACGAGTAGGACGGGCCCCGTTCTCTGGTCTCGCGCATGGCCTCGGGGCGATAGACCTCCACGACGCCGCCGCTCACGATCTCCGCTCGATTGATGCGAGGCGTGCGGGCTGTCGTGACCCGGAGAGGCTTGGGTGGCCGCCCGGTTCCCACGCCCTCGGCCGTCATTCCGCGCTCCGCGGGGCGTGAGCCATAGACGCCGTACCGGGTCGCGTTCAGCGTGAGCGACAGGACGGTGTCGTTCCGTCCGACCGGAACGATTCTTCCGCGGATCTTGGATGAGGTGAAATCGCGGGCCGGGACGAACGACCACGAGCGCGAGGGAATCTCGTGGTCCAGCTCCTTGGGATCCATCGACAGCCCCGCCGTGGCCGACCAGCGGGAGTCGGGAGGAAGCGGCGCCCATCCGACCCACCCCTTGCCGCGACGCCAGGCCACCCAGGCGGAGCCCCACGTGGACGACGGGATCCACACCCACCCGTGATCCGCATCCTCGACCCAGCGTCCGTAGTGATAGACGGCCCAGGCCCACGGCTCCTCGCCGAGCCACAGCCAGCCCAGCTCCGTGTAGACCCATCGCCCGTCCGTGTAGGGACGCCAATCCGCCCGGACGCCGAGCGGCACCCAGACCGTGCCGTAGGGATCGAGATCGATCCACTGGCCGTGGCTCTCCAGCGCGTCGCGGAAGCGGTCCACGTCCGCCGCGGCGGTGCGGGCTGCCTCCCGTGCGGGTGAACCGGGTGGTTTTGCGGGCGGGAGCGTGCCGCCACAGCCCGAGAGAAAGCCGAGCGCGGCGAGCGCGAAACCCGAGACCCATAGCCTTCGAACCATCCTCGACTCTCCTCGACTCGAACTCCCGGGCCGCGGACCGTCTCGGCGACCGTTATCGAGCTCGCTCGTGATCGCCGGCTTCGCGCATCTCACGCTGCCGCGCTTCGAGACGCTGCCGCTCCTGAGCCTCCACCGTCTTCTGGTCGTCCTGCTCCCGGCGGTGCCGCTCGCGGAGCTCCTCGCGTGTGACACCCACGGGCGGATGGCGCATCTCTTCGTGCTGCCGGTCCTCGAGCCGCTGGCGCTCGCGTTTCAACCGCGCTTCGGTATCCCGGCGGTCGGCCTCCTCGCGATGCCTTTCATCCTTATCTACCTCGGCATGACGGCGCGCGACCTCCACATCTTGAGCGTTCGAGGGCCGTACGTCCGTGCGGCGCGGGGCGATCCGAGGGCGGTAGACCTCGAGGG
Source organism: Candidatus Eiseniibacteriota bacterium (assembly GCA_035273905.1). Classification (GTDB taxonomy): domain Bacteria; phylum Eisenbacteria; class RBG-16-71-46; order SZUA-252; family SZUA-252; genus WS-9. Next base: position 7,247 of record DATEOQ010000078.1, read on the forward strand.
TTCCGTTGGCCCCATCTCCACGCAGACTTACCGAGCTCGGACGATCGGCGACGGTCCGACGCTGGACCACCTGGCCGGTGGCCCGCTGGATGAAAGTAGGGTCCAAACCACGCTCCGCCGGCCGGTCGCCGAAGGTGCCGTAGCGCGTCACGTTCCGGGTCGCCTGGATGAGGGTCCGGTTCCGGGTCGCGGGGAGGACGACCGTTCGGATCGACGTGGATTGGAGATCCTGGTCCGGCACGAACGACCACGCCGACGGCTGGATCCGCCGGTCGAGATCGGAACCGCTCACGGCGAGGCCCCGCTGTCCGCTCCAGGCCACCTCCGGCGGGAGAGGCGCCCAGCCGACGTAGCCGTCGCCGTATCTCCAAGAGACCCAAGCCGGTGCCCACGTGTCGCCGGGAACCCAGTACCAGCCGTTGTCGTAGCTCCAGCGACCGTAGTGGTCGGTGGCCCAGCCCCAGGGATCGTTCGAAGCCCACGTCCAGCCGTAGTCCGTGTAGGCCCACTGTCCGGTCGTGTAGGGACGCCAGTCGGAATCGATCGAGCTCGGCCGCCATACATGACCGTAGGGGGCCATCTGGGACCAGGTGCCGTACGGGGCCAGCTCGTCGTAGAAGAAGCCCGAGCGATAGCCCATCCCGTTGTAGTAGGGGTCGTAGTCATAGTCGCGATAGCTCGTGCTGCTGCAGCCGGCGCATAGGAGCGCGGCGAGCGCGAGGGTCGCGAGCGGAGTTCGATTGAACATGTGGGTATCTCCAGAGTAGGATCGCCGCCGCATGAACGACGATCGATCGCGCCCCGCCCTCGTCGGTCCGGGACTCATGGTTCTCGCCTTGGGAATCGTGATCGCCGGCTGGCTCGTGGGCACCGGAATCTCGAGCGTTCGCACGGCCGATCGGTTCGTCACCGTGAAGGGCGTCGCCGAGCGCGAGGTGAAAGCCGACCTCGCGATCTGGCCGATCCAGTTCGCCGTGACGGACAACGACATTCCCGCCGCCCAGGCGCGCGTGACCGCGAACGTCGCCAAGATCGCGTCGTTCCTCGCGGAGAACGGAATCGACACGAGCGAGGTCGAGCTCACGAGCCTGCGCGTCACCGACGTGCTCGCGAATCCCTACAACCCTCCCAATCGCGTGGGCAACCGCTACATCATCGAGCAGACCGTGCTCGTGCGGACGGCTCGTCCCGATCGGGTGCAGGCCGCGAGCCGCCGGGTGGGGGAGCTCGTCAATGCCGGCATCCCGCTCTCGTCCGGCCAGTACGGCGCGACCGGGCCGACCTACGTCTTCCGCAAGCTCAACGATCTGAAGCCGAGCATGATCGCGGAGGCGACCGCGGAAGCGCGCAAGGCTGCGGAGCAGTTCGCGAAGGATTCGAAGAGCCGGCTCGGTGGGATCCACCGGGCCAATCAGGGCGTCTTCGTCATCCTTCCGCGCGACGCCGCGTCGGACGGGGACCGAGGCCTGGGCATGGGCGAGCAGAGCCAGATGTTCAAGCTCGTCCGCGTTGTGACGACCGTGGAGTACCTCCTCCGCGGCTGACCCGCGCTACGCCGTACTCGGTCTCCGTCCCGCAAACAAGAGCACCACTCCCAGCACGATGACCCCCGCGCTCACCGGAGTGGGAACGTGCACGTGCTCCTTGTCCTTGACCGTGATGTCCACCGGCCCGAGGTCCGCGGTCTCCTTGTCCTTCGTATAGCTGAAGCCTCCCGCGAACAACGCCACCAGACCGAGCACGATCAAAGCGACGCCGAGTATCGAGAGCCCTTTCATGGTTCCTCCTGTCGTGAAGCCGACGCGGGAATGCGTCGACACCACCGGCCACGCAAGAGCCAAGCCAAGTGCGTGCCCGCAACGAGAAGGCAGTTTCTTCTACTCTCTGTTTTGAAATTCCTACATCGGCATTGAAAGGGACGCACCGATCCGGACGCTCCGGCATCGGGTCGGCGCGATCGGGGAACCAGGCCCTTGGCATGTAAGTAGGTTGCCTCGCTCAACCTACTTCTCTGTGGCACAGACCGTGCTCAAGGCCTGCAGCGGATTGCGTTTATCCGAGCACGCTTCCCACCCCCCCGGAGGAATGATGACCTCACTGCGGAAGGCGATCGTCCTGGTGGCCGCGACGTCGACGGCTTTCCTGGCCGCGCCAAAGCACGCTTCCAGCGAAGTGGGCGGAGTTCATCTCAACGTCACCCCTTTCGTTGGCTACGGCGATTGGGCGAAGGAGATCAATCTCGATAGCCGCGCGTATTTCGGTGGCCGGCTCGGCGTGGGCGTCGGCCGCTATCTCGGCGTCGAGGGCTACTACGGCTGGATGGGCACGCACACGGAGTACGGCACGGGGGACTCGCTCTTCTTCCAGGATGGATTGAGCACCTCGCCGCGGAACACGACCGACCTGCAGCTCTACGGCGCGGATGTCATCCTCAATCTCATCCCCAAGTCGAAGTTCAATCCGTACCTCCTCGGCGGCTGGCACGAAGAGAAGATCACGCCCGACAGTCCCGGCCCGAGGACGTACCAGAACGGCGCCGAGTTCGGCGGAGGCGTCAAGATCGGCGTGAGCCGGCGCGCCGCGCTCCGGCTCGAGCTGCGCGACAAGCTCTGGTCGTTCGGAGATAGTCCGACCATTCCCGATCCGCCGGGAAACGACAACCTCCACAATCTCTTCTACAACGCCGGGCTCCAGGTCTCCTTCGGCGGCGCGACGGGAAGCGACGCAGACAATGATGGCGTGGCCGACAGCAAGGACGCGTGTCCCAACACGCCGGCGGGCG
>DATEOQ010000079.1:0-3046 GCA_035273905.1 Candidatus Eiseniibacteriota bacterium
GCAACCTTCCGCGAGTCACCGGTGTTTCGGCTGTCCCAGCGCTTGGCAAGGTGTACGCGTCGGCGCCGGGACGCCACCATGTTGCGGTCATCGACGCTCGCGGACTACGCGTTGTCGCGCGCGCCGGAGAGATCGGCTTTCCGGACGGGATCGCATACGTGCCCGAGATGAGGAAGATCTACGTCTCGGATGAGTCCGGCGGAGGAGAGCTCGTGATCGATGGTGTGTCCAATCGTGCGATGAGGACCATCCCGATCGGGGGAGAAGCCGGCAACACGGTTTACGATCCCGGCTCGGGGCACGTGCTCGTGGCCGTGCAGACACGGAATGAGGTCGTCGAGATCGAGCCGCATACGGACAAGGTGGTCGCGCGACACGAGGTGAGGGGGGCTGCGCGTCCACACGGTATGTTGGTCGATGCACCCCACCGCCTCCTGTTCGTTGCGAACGAAGGCAACGCCAGACTGCTGATGGTCGATCTCCGGACCATGGAAGTGATCGGCTCCTATCCGGTGGGCGAGGATCCCGATGTCCTCGCCTTCGACCCGAGCCTGGGGAGGCTCTATGTCGCTTCCGAGTCGGGTGTGGTCGCCGTTTTCAACGAGAGCGACGGTAAACTCGTTCACGACGGAAACGTCAGGATGCCCCACGCGCACTCCGTGTCGGTTGACGCTCGCACGCATCTGGTCTACTTGCCGCTCCAGAGCGTCAACGGCCGTCCCATTCTTAGAATCATGACTCCCCACTGACGTTGCTGACCCGCTTCCTCGTTCCCAGGTAGAATCGACCTTCAGTGGCACTCACTCCAGGCACCCACCTTGGCACCTACGAAATCCTCAGCCCCCTCGGGGCCGGCGGCATGGGCGAAGTGTATCGCGCGAAGGACCTCCGGCTCGGTCGTGAGGTGGCGGTCAAGGTGCTGCCGACGAACGTGGCGTCTTCCTCCGATCGCCTGGCCCGGTTCGAACGCGAGGCGCGAACGGTGGCGGGGCTGAATCACCCCAACATCGTCACGCTGTATTCGGTTGAGGACGAGGACGGTATCCGATTTCTCACGATGGAGCTCGTCGTGGGACAGACGCTTTCCTCGCTGGTCGTTCCCGGCGGGCTCCCGCTGGCGCGGATCCTCGAGCTCTCGATCCCGCTGGCCGATGCGCTTTCGGCGGCCCATGAGCATGGTGTGGTCCACCGTGACCTGAAGCCCGGGAACGTGATGGTGACGCGCGAGGGCAGGGTCAAGGTGCTCGACTTCGGCCTGGCGAAGGTCGCTGGCGACGATGCGCCGTCCCAGGGTGAGACCCTCGGCGCGACCGCCGAATCCCCACTATCGACCGAGGGGCAGGTGCTGGGCACGCTGCCGTACATGGCGCCGGAGCAGCTGCGAGCCGACGTCGTGGACGCGCGGAGCGATCTCTTTTCTCTGGGGATCATGTTGTATGAGCTGGCCACCGGCCGCCGGCCCTTCACGGGAGCGAGCGCAGCCGACGTGAGCTCCTCGATCCTTCGCGACACGCCGGAACCGCTCGCCCGGGTTCGTGCCGAGCTCCCGGGCGATCTCGACCGTATTGTCAGCCGCTGCCTGGCCAAGAATCCTCGGGAGCGCGTCCAGACCGCTCTCGACGTGTCGAACGAGCTTCGCGCCCTGCGGCAGATCCGTGAGGGGGGATCGTCGGAGATACCGGCACCGGAGAGCGCCGCCTCCATCGCGGTGTTGCCCTTCGTGAATCGGAGCCAGAGCGTCGAAGACGAATATTTCTCCGACGGCCTCGCCGACGAGCTCCTGAACGTGCTGCTCAAGATCAACGGCATACGAGTCTCGGCGCGCGCCTCTTCCTTTTACTTCAAGGGTAAGGATGTCCCGATCGCCGAGGTGGGCAGGGCCCTCAACGTCGCCACCGTCTTGGACGGCAGCGTCCGCAAGGCCGGGAACCGGGTGCGCATCTCGGTGCAGCTCGTGAAGGTCGCGGATGGACAGCATCTCTGGTCGGAAACCTACGACCGCACGCTCGATGACGTCTTCGCCGTGCAAGACGACATCGCGCAGGCGGTCGTGAAGGAGCTGCGGCGGACGCTGCTGGCCGAAGGAACGGACTCGGAGGAGAGCGGACGGGCCCGGGCGGAAGTCGCTGCTGCTGTCCGGGGCCGGCGCGGCGATCCCGAGTCGTACGAGCTCTATCTGCGGGGCCGCTACCTGCTCAGCTCCAGCGACGACGGACCCGCCCGCGCGCAGGAGATGTTCCGCCGCGCCATCGAGCGGTCGCCAACGTTCGCGTCAGCGTATGCCGGTCTGGGAGAGTCCTACGTGCTCCAGACATGGCTCAGCTCGCGCGATCGCGAGGAGACGGTGAGCAAGGCACGGGCCGCGCTGGCACGCGCCTTGGCGCTCGACGACCAGCTGAGCGAGGCATGCGTGCTGTCCGGTCAGGTCCGGATGTACTTCGAATACGACTGGCTGGGTGCGGAAGAGGACTTCCGCAAGGCGATCGCGCTCGAGCCGGGGAGCGATATCGCGCATCGCGAATACGCGAGTTTCCTCTCACTGACGGGCCGGTTCGAGGAGGGGCTCGAGGAAGCACGCAGAGCGCAGGCGCTCGATCCTCTCTCGGTCAACGCCACGCATGAGGTTGGCTACGAGCTGCTGGCCATCGGACGCCTCGATGAAGCGGCCGCCGAATTCGAGAGGGCCATCGACCTCAATCCGAACTGGATCTGGGGGAACATCAAACTGGGCATGGCCCACGCCCTGGCGGGAGCACACGAACGGTCCATGGGGTGTGTGCGTCGCGCTGACGAGCTGCTCGGCGGTCAGGATGGGTCACCCCTGGTGCAGGCGTGGCTGGCCGGCATCGAAATGAGAGCAGGGCGACACGAGCGGGCGGAGGGGACGCTCGCGCGGCTCCAGGCAAAGTCGAGAACAGCCTACGTGGACCCCTTTGCGATCGCAGACATCCACTACTGCATGCGCGATTACGATGCCATGTTCGAGGAGCTCGACAGAGGATGGGAGCTGCGCTCTCCGACGATGGCGTACCTACTGCAGCTGAGG
>DATEOQ010000080.1:0-2317 GCA_035273905.1 Candidatus Eiseniibacteriota bacterium
CTCCTCGACGCGAGGCCCGCCTGGGTGCGGTGGGGCGTCTACTACGCCACCGTGTTCGGGATCCTCTTCTTCGGCGTGCTCACCCAGAGCCGCTTCATCTACTTCCAGTTCTAGATGTCCCCCCGCCAGTTCCTCTCACGGCTCGCCTGGTTCGTCGCAGGACTGGTGGTGCTGTTCGTGGCCTGCTCGGCCCACTACGCCGCCTTGAGCCGGAACGACAACCTCGCGCGCCAGCTCGAGCTCTTCGGCGCCGGTCAGCCCGAGGTCCTGATCCTCGGAGACTCCCACGCGGCCATGAACGTGGACATGGGCGCCCTCGGGCCACACTACGCGACCCTTGCGTACCCGGGGGAGAACTGGCGGGAGATCTTCCTCAAGACGCAGTACGCACTCGAAACCAAGCCGACCGTCAAGCTCGTCGTGATCCCGCTCGACATGCACATGTTCTCGAGCTACCGCGGGCAGGACATGGACATGACCCACAGCATGCGATTCACTCGCGCTCCTCGGGATCTGGAGCAGGTCTACGGCGGTGGCCGCATGTTCCTGCTCCGCTATGCGAAGTCGCTGGTCGCGTACTACCTGCCGCTCTGCCTGGGACCGAACTGGTCGAACTACCGCGTCCTCGTGCTCGACCATCTCGAAGGGGCGATCTCGGGGAAGGGGCCGGAGAAGAGGATCGAGATCGACGATCACGGCTCCATCTTCTACTCCGACCTGCGGAGCTTCATGGATCTGCCGGAGTCCTCGCGCAGGGAAGCGGCCCGCGAGCGCGCGGTCGAGCAGCTCAAGCCTCCGGCCACCTGCGAGCCCCTCGTCCACGCATTCGATGAGTTCCTCCGCTACTGCGCGGAGCACAAGGTCGCCGTGGTCGGCGTGCGCTATCCGCTCACGCCGGAATTTCGCGCGGCCGCCGCGGGCTACGACCTGACCGGCGTGGAAGCCGTCTATCGGGCGCGCGCGTCCCGATTCGTGACGAAGCTCGATTACTCTCGCTCCATGGAAGCGACGCCGAAGCTGTTCCGCGACGAGGACCATCTGACCCGGGAGGGGGCGCGAGCCTTCACCCAAATGCTGAGCCGCGACCTCGAGCCGATCCGGCAGCAGGTGGACGCATCCGCCGCGGGCCTTCCATCGACCGCCGGCCTCTAGAGTCCGTCGCTGACAGCGGTATCCCAACCTGCTATAATGAGTTGCGCGCACCGGCCATCGTCGCCGGAACGCTGCCGTCCTTAGCGCCCCAGGAGCGACCCGGATGATTCACGGAAAGCGTCTCGTCGTCGTACTGCCCGCCTACAACGCGGCACGCACCCTTCAAAAGACCTACGAAGAGCTCCCGCACGAGATCATCGACCATGTGATCCTCGTCGACGACGCGAGCAGCGACGAGACCGCCGAGATGGCGCGTCGGCTTGGCATCCGCACGTTCATCCATCCCAAGAATCGCGGATACGGCGGCAATCAGAAGACCTGCTACCGCCAGGCGCTCGAGTGCGGGGCGGACATCGTCATCATGGTCCACCCCGATTACCAGTACACGCCGGCCCTCGTCACCGCGATGTCCTCGCTCATCGGCATGGGTGTCTACGACGCGGTGCTCGGATCGCGCATGCTCGGCACGAGCGCTCTCAAGGGCGGGATGCCGCGGTACAAGTACGTCTCCAACCGCATCCTCACGGCCACCCAGAACATCCTGACCGGGCGGAAGCTGTCCGAGTACCACACCGGCTACCGAGCCTTCACGCGCCAGGTGCTGGAGACGCTCCCTCTCGAGGAGAACTCCGACGACTTCGTGTTCGACAACGAGATGCTCACCCAGATCATCGCCTTCGGATACACGATCGGGGAGGTGAGCTGCCCCACGAAGTACTTCCCGGAGGCGTCCAGCATCTCGTTCTCTCGCTCGGTGAAGTACGGCCTCGGCGTTCTCGCGGTCTCCTTCAAGTACCGGCTCCAGCGGTGGGGCCTCCGCTCCTACCGCATCTTCGATCCCAACGGGCGGAAGATCCAGATCGGCTCGACCGCCACCCCCATCTCGCAGGTACCGGCCGAGTCCAGGGCGTGATCGGACGCCGCGGAGCGGCGCTCCTCTTGGCCGCGTTTCTCCTCGGGATCGCCATCTTCTACGGAAACACCCTTCGTGCCGGGCACGACTGGGGCGACGATTTCGCCATGTACGTACACCACGCCGAGAACATCGCGCGTGGCCTCCCGTATGGGCAGACGGGCTACATCTGGAATCCGCGGTTCCCGATGATGGGCCCGCCCACCTACCCGCCCGTGTTCCCGCTGATGCTGGCGCCGGTCTACGCGATCT
>DATEOQ010000081.1:0-4198 GCA_035273905.1 Candidatus Eiseniibacteriota bacterium
TGGCCCTCGACTCCGTAAAACGGCGAATTCCATTTCACCGCTTTCCGCACGTCCGGGACCGCGCGAGTGACGAGCGCGTCGAGACGGCGGCCCACATCTCGTTTCCATCCCGGCATGGCCGCGATGTACGCCCGCACCGGCGCGTCCCCGTCGCCTTTCGCGATCTGGGGATTGCCACCAGCGAGCAGCTTCGGCTTCACGGCCTTCCTGGCCATCCTTTCACTCCCAGTAAGGTCAGTGCTCCGGGCTATTCGAGATAGACCGGGATCTAGAAGTCCTGCCCCACGCTGACCACCGCCCTGCGATCGCCCAGCGTGTTCGCCTCCAGACCGCCCTCGATCCTTCCGAAGGGCGTCCACCAGAGCGCGGACACCGACGCGCCGCCGAACCAGAGCGTCGCGTTCGAGAAGTCCGATCCATCGGGCAGGAGCTGATCCGCCGAGCCACCCCCTCGCAGCTTCAGGCGAATCTTGGTGAAGAGCGGGAACGCTGCGTCCACGCCGGCGATGGCCTGTGCACGGCCGCGGCGCTCTCCCCAGCGGAGCGCCGGCACGAGCTGGTCCATGCCGGGCGAAGGCACGATGTCGCGTGGCGCGCCCTGCGTCACCGCGGCGACGTCGAAGAGCGGAGCGACCGTCAGCTTCTTGAACGCGAACACGCGCGAACCCCGGGCGCGGACGCGGGCATAGCGCGCGTCACCGGTCCGCGCCTCCCCTTCCGCGCTCGTCGGAATGCCCACGAGCTGGAGGTTGTCCGGAATGAAGCCGATCCGGACCATCGGGCCGAACGAGTCCCCGCTCGGGCCGACGTTGGCATCGAGACCTTCCGCCGTGAAGATCGCGGTCGCCTCGAGCGCCGGGCTGATCTTCCGAAGCTCGGCTCCAATCCATCCGCCGCCTCGCTTCACCTCCGGATCGTCCCCGTCAGGCCTCACGTTGAGGAAGCGGATCCCCGATTCCGCGATGTAGAAACCTCCGCTCCAGGCGGTCGGCATGCGCGCCACCGTGGGCACGCGGATCGTCACGCCCGCGGATTGCTCGATGCCGTTGGCCATGGCCTCGAGCGCGAGGTCGACCGTGTGCGACCCCAGCACGTCGAGCCGGCGCAGGTTGCCCCACGCGCGGCCTCCCCGATCGTTGTCGTAGCCCACCGCTCCATTCACCGAGAGGGAGCCCACGGTCTCCGCGCGAACGATGAGCGCGGGAACCGCATCGCTCACCGGAACCGGTGCCGACGACGTGTCGGGACTGGCGCCTAGAGCTTGGAGCGAGGTGCTGTCGGGTGGCGCGGACGCACTGGAGGGCGGGAAGAGCGTGTCGGGTGGCGCGCCGCCCTCGTCGGTCGAGTCGGCTCCGACGCCGTCGAAGCCATCGCCCTCCGCCGTCTCTCGTACCGGCGGTGCCGCTTGGGCCGGTGGGGCTTTCATCGAGGCGCGTTCCTCGGGTGTCTCGGCCCGATCCGCCTCCACTGACGGCCACACTCCCGTGAAGAGCCCCGTCGCATACAGGCGATCCACGTACTTCAAGATCTGATCCGCGTCGAAGCGCGCTTTGCCGAATCGATCGAACGCGTCCTTCAAGAGCGGTTGAAGCGGCGAGTTGGCCGCGAGCACGCGCACCTCGGCGAGCGAGTCAGGGAGCGCCGGAAGCGCCGGGGGCATCTCGGGCGAGCCCTGCTCGGACAGCGAATGGGTCGCCTGGTATCCCGCTCGCAGCAGGGGCTCGGGATCGGTCGGATAGTCCAATGGCGAGAGACTCGGATCGATGTCCGGTGCGATCAGGATGTCGGGAGGAAGCGTGTCGGCCCGAGCGTGCTGGACGAGGATCCGGAGCGAGCGGTCGACCACGGCGAGCGCCTCGGTCGAGGTGATCTCCGGCGTCGGCCGGAGCACGTCCACGCCGATCACCTCGTGCGCGCCGAGCCGCCTTGCTTCCGCCACCGGGAAGTAGTCGCTCACGCCGCCATCCGTGAGCACCCGGTTCCCCCACGTGGTCGGCGAGAAGACACCCGCCTGCGCCATGCTCGCCCGAACCGAGCGCGCGAGATCGCCGTGGCCGATCGACACGAGCTCGCCGTCGCGCAGATCCGCGGCGATCGAGCGGAAGCGGCGCGGCAGGCGGTCGAAGTCGCCGCGCACCGCGGCCGATGGGCGGAAGAGCTGGCGCACGAGCTGCCGGTTGATCTGCCAGTCGTCGACGTAGCCGCGGACCTGGGGCGAGCCGCCGGGTCCTTGAAGGCGAAGGACGGGATAGTGGACGGAGCGGTCGAGCCCGACCGCGGACGGGTAAGGCGCGAAGATCTGCCGCCAATCCTGCTCCTCGACGATGCTCGTGACCGAGTCGGCGGAAAGCCCCGATGCGTAGAGGGCCCCGATCACCGCCCCCATGCTGGTGCCGACGACGATGCCCGGGCTGTATCCCTTCTGCTCGAGCCCCGCGATCACGCCCGCATGCGCGATGCCCCGGGAGCCGCCTCCGGAAAGGACGAGGGCCTGATCGCGTGGGGGCCCGGCCGAGGCTTCCTGTGAGCTAGCGAGCCGAGGCGCGGCCAGGGGGACGGCGGTGATGGTGGCGAAAAGCAGCGCAAGAAGCCGTCGCATGGGAAAAGCGTAGCAGAAGGCCAATCCAGGCGTGCGGGTCGGCTGGCGACTCGAGGCCGAAGACTGGAAAAAGAGAGGGGGCGCCTGAACCAAAGGCGCCCCCTTGAACTGCGTTCCGGACGGCCTACGGCCGTCCGCTTAAAGCCGTCCGCTCAGTGCTTTCTTGATGCTCGTCCGGAACTTCTCCAAGCCCTGCGCGATCTCGTCCTTCGTGATCACGAGCGGCGGGCGGAACCGGATGGACGTCGGGCCGCAGCCGAGCACCACCACGCCCTCGCCGTACGCGTTCGAGATCACCTGATCGCGGAGCGCGCCGTCGCGGAGATCGAAGGCGCACATCATCCCCTTGCCGCGCGCGTTCATCACGTGCTCCGGGAACTCCTTCACGAGCCCTTCGAGGCCGGCGAGGAGCTCGGCGCCGCGCGCCGTCGCGTTCTCGAGGAGCTTCTCCTCCGCCATGATCTCGAGGTAACGCTGCGAGCGGACCATGTCGACGAGCGTGCCGCCCCAGGTCGAGTTGATGCGGCTCGAAACGTGGAACACGTTGTCCTGGACCTCGTCGATCCGCTTCGTCGAGATGAAGCCGCAGATCTGCGACTTCTTGCCGAAGCCGACCATGTCCGGCGTCACGCCGTAGTGCTCGAACGACCAGAACTTGCCCGTGAGACCGAAGCCCGCCTGCACCTCGTCGAACACGAGCATCGCGTCGTTCTGATCCGCGAGGCGGCGGAGCTCCTTGAAGAACTCGGGACGGAAGTGGTTGTCGCCGCCCTCGCCCTGGATCGGCTCGATGATGATCGCGGCGATGTCACCGGGGTTCTGCTCGAACACGCGCTCCATCTGCGCGACCGCGAGCGCCTCGCGCGCCTTCACTTCCTTGAGCCGGTCCTCGTTGAGCGGGAACTCGACCTTGGGATTCACGACGCGCGGCCAGTCGAACTTCGGGAAGTAGGCGACCTTCCGCGGATCGGTCGTGTTCGTGAGGGAGAGCGTGTAGCCCGAGCGGCCGTGGAACGCCTGCTCGAAGTGGAGCACCTTCGTGCCCCGCTCCTCGCGATAGCCGCGAGCGAAGTTCTTCCGCACCTTCCAGTCGAACGCGGCCTTGAGGGCGTTCTCGATGCCGAGCGTGCCGCCCGCGACGAAGAAGGAGTGCGCGAAGGTGTCCTTCATCGCGTGTCGCGCGAAGGTCTCCACGAACTCGGCCATCTCGGTCGTGTAGACGTCGCTGTTCGTGACGTTGTGGACCGCGGCCTTGAGGAGGCGCGCCTGGAACTCCGGATTCTTCACGCCGGGGTGGTTCATGCCCACCGGGTTCGACGCGAAGAAGGAGAAGAAGTCCATCAGGGTCTTGTTGCCGCGCGAATCGTGCAGCCAGACCCCCTGGCTCTTGTCGAGGTCGAGGACGAAGTCGAAGCCGTCGGCCAGCATGTGCTTGGCCAGCGTGCTGTGCACCTGGTCCGGAGTGACGTGGACCGAGGCGCCGGTCATGGTCGGGTTCATGGCGTGCTCCTTTCGCGGGGTTTTGGTTGTCGTAGGTTCAAGGCGTCCCGTCCGCGTCAGTCGCGTCGTCCCGCCACTTCAATCCAGCTTGATCCGGTG
>DATEOQ010000082.1:0-9896 GCA_035273905.1 Candidatus Eiseniibacteriota bacterium
GGGGCCGAAGCCGAAGCCATCGCGGAGCGCACGTTCCTGTCCGGGCTCGGCGGCGGATGCCTCGTACCGGTCGGCGCTCGGGCCATCGCGCGGAACGGCGCGCTCGCCCTCTCGGGCTTCGTGGGCCATCCCGACGGCCACCCCACGATCCGCGCGTCCCTCGATGGAGCGTCCGCCGGCGCCCGTGAGCTCGGAGCGGAGCTCGCGCGACTCGCCCTCGCCCAGGGGGCCCGCGAGATCCTCGACGCGGTGCGGAGCGACGAGGTTCACCCGTGAGCGCGCTCCTCGTGGTGGCCCGCATGGATCCGCGCGACGACAAGATCGTCGAGGCGGCGGAGGCCTGCTCGTTCCGCGTGGCACGACTCCCGCTCCTCGCGACCGAGCCGGGACGGGATCGCGCGCGATTCCTGACGTGGCTCGAGGCGGCGCGGCAAGGAGCGGCGATCGCATGGACCAGCCGCCGGGCGGCGGAGGCGCTCGCCGAAGCGGCGCTTCCCGAGCACGAGGAGGCGCTCGCGGCTCTTCCCCTCTTCGCGGTGGGCGAAGAGAGCGCGGCGCCGCTCGTCGCGAGGCACCTCGACGTCGAGTACGTCGTGCTGGAGCCCTCGGCCCGGAACCTGGGCCGGCGCATCGCGGAGGCACGCGCCTCGCGAGGCATCCACCGGGTCGCATTCCTGCGCGGGGACCGCTCGTTGCCCGACCTGCCCGACACGCTCGAGCGCGCGGGGATCGAGGTCGAGCCGTTCGAGCTCTATCGGACCACCTTCCAGGACGTGGACGTGGACACGGTGCGCTGCTCGATCGCTGCCAACGATCCCGTGGTCGTTCTCTACTTCAGCCCGTCCGGGATCGAGGCACTCGAGCGGCTCCTTCCCGACGTGCTGGCTTCGCTTCGCTCGCGCGCGCACGCGGTTCCGATCGGCGACACCACCCGGCGGGCGCTCACGACTCGAGGCTACGCGTCGATCGCGGACCCCGGCGTCGACCCGTTTCAACCGGCGGCCTTACAATCGGTGAAGAGGATCCTTCCGTGACCTATCCGACCACACGGCTTCGCAGGCTCCGGGCCACGCCCGCGCTCCGCGCGATGCGCCGCGAGACGACGCTCGCCGCGTCGAATCTCGTGGCGCCGCTCTTCGTCTGCCATGGATCCAAGGTGCGCAAGCCGGTCGCGTCCATGCCCGGGCATTTCCAGCTTTCCGTCGACGAGCTGGTGCGCGAGGGCGAGGCGATCGCGAAGGATGGAATTGGAGGCGTCATTCTCTTCGGGATCCCCGCGGCGAAGGACGCGGAAGGCCGTGAGGCCTACGACGAGAAGGGCATCGTCCCGACGGCGCTCCGCGCCCTCAAGAAGGCGGTCCCCGACCTCATTCTCTGGGCCGACGTCTGTCTCTGCGAGTACACGAGCCACGGCCACTGCGGCGTTCTGAATGGCGAGAAGGTGGACAACGACAAGACACTCCCGCTCCTCGCCCGCGCCTCCACCGCGTACGCCGCGGCCGGCGCCGATCTCATCGCGCCGAGCGACATGATGGACGGGCGCGTCGCCGCGATCCGCAAAGCGCTCGACTTGGGCGGCTTCCCGGACACGCCGATCGTCTCCTACGCCGCCAAGTACGCGAGCGCGTTCTACGGCCCGTTCCGTGAGGCCGCCGAGTCGACGCCGCAGTTCGGCGATCGCCGCGGCTACCAGATGGACCCCGCCAACGCCGCGGAAGCGTTGCGCGAGGTGGCGCTCGATCTCGAGGAAGGGGCGGATATGGTGATGGTGAAGCCCGCGCTCCCCTACCTCGACGTCATCCGCCGCGTGAAGGAACAGTTCCAGGTCCCGGTCGCGGCGTACAACGTGTCGGGCGAGTTCGCGATGATCAAGGCCGCGGCGCAGAACGGCTGGATCGACGGCGAGCGCGCCGCGCTCGAGACGCTCGTCTCCATCCGGCGCGCGGGAGCGGACGTGATCCTGACCTACTTCGCGCGGGAGATCGCGCCGCTGCTCGCCAAGGGGGCGACGGCTTGAAGGAGACTCGCCCCGCCGTGACCACGAAACGGAGCGAGGCGCTCCATCGCCGCGCGCTCGAGCTCTTCCCCGGCGGCGTGAACTCCCCCGTGCGCGCGTTCAAGGCGGTGGGCGGCGTGCCGCGCCAGATCGTGGCCGCGCACGGCGCCTATCTCACGGACGCGGACGGCCAGGAGCTCCTCGACTACGTTCTCGGCTGGGGACCCATGCTCCTCGGACACGCGCATCCCGCCACGATCCACGCCATCGAGCGCCAGGCCCGGCTCGGGACGCTCTACGGCACGAGCACGCCGCTCGAGGCGGACCTCGCCGAGCGCGTGCGCCGCTTCTATCCGGCCGCGGAGCGGCTGCGCTTCGTCTCGACCGGGACCGAAGCCACGATGAGCGCGCTTCGCGTGGCGCGCGCCGCCACCAAGCGGTCGCTCTACGTGAAGCTCGAAGGGTGCTATCACGGGCATGCCGATCCGTTCCTCATCCAGGCCGGCTCCGGCGCGGCGACACTGGGCGTGCCCGATTCGCCGGGCGTCCCCGCCTCCGCGCTCGCGGACACGCGCCTCGCGCGGTTCAACGATCTCGACTCCGTGCGCGCGCACTTCGACCGCGAGGGCTCCCAGATCGCCGCGGTCATCGTCGAGCCGGTGGTCGGAAATTACGGCGTGATCCCGCCGCGACCCGAATTCCTCCCGGGACTCCGCGCGCTGTGCGATCGCCACCAGGCGGTGCTCCTCTTCGACGAGGTGATGTGCGGCTTCCGCGCGGCGCGCGGCGGCGCGGCGGAGCGGTACGGCGTGAAGCCCGACCTCGTCGCGCTCGGCAAGGTGATCGGCGGCGGCCTTCCGGTCGCGGCGTTCGGCGGGCGCGCCGACTTGATGGCGCTCGTCGCCCCCGAAGGCCCCGTCTACCAGGCCGGCACGTACTCGGGAAATCCGCTCGCCATGGCCGCCGGAGTGGCCACGCTTTCGGAAATGGAGCAGGATCCGGATCTCTTCCGGCGCGTGGAGGCGCGCACGTCCCTCCTCGCCGCGGGGCTCCGGGCCTCGCTCGACCGGCATCGCGTCCCCGGGGTGGTGAACGCGGTCGGCTCGATGTGGACGCTCTTCTTCGGCGTGACCGAGGTGTCGACGATGGATCAGGTGCGCCGGGCCGACCGCGAGCGCTACGCGCGGTGGTTCCAGGGCATGCTCGAGCGTGGGATCTACCTGCCTCCCTCGGCGTTCGAGGCGGCGTTCCTCTCGACCGCGCACACGGAGACCGAGATCGACCGCACGCTCGAGGCGGCGGACGAGGTGCTGGCGTCATGACGCAAGGCCTCGCCCCAGCGTTCTCGTTCCTGCGCGCCTGCCGCGGCGAGCCGATCGCGGAGACGCCGATCTGGATCATGCGGCAGGCGGGACGCTACCTCCCCGAGTACCGTGCCCTCCGCGAGAAGCACTCGTTCCTCGACGTCTGCAAGGTCCCGGAGCTCTGCGCGGAGGTCACCGCGCAACCGATCGACCGGTTCGGATTCGACGCAGCGATTCTCTTCCAGGACATCCTGATCCCGCTGATCGGGCTGGGTGTGCCGCTCGACTTCGATCCCGGGCCGCAGCTCGGACTCACCGTCACCCGCAAGGAGGACGTGGACCGCCTCCACTGGCAGGGCATGGACGCGATCTCCCACATCCGCCCCGTGGTGCGCGCCGTGCGGCAGCGCCTCGCGGGACGGGTCCCCCTCATCGGCTTCGCGGGCGCCCCCTTCACCGTGGCCGCCTATCTGGTCGAAGGCGGGGGCGCGCGCGATCTCTCGAAGACACGCGCCTTCCTCGCCCGCGACACCGACGCCTTCGCGCGGCTCCTCGATCTCCTCACGACCGCGACGATCGAGTATCTGAAGGCCCAGATTGGCGCCGGGGCGGATGCGGTCATGCTCTTCGACACGCAGGCGGGATGGCTTCCCCCGGCGGAGTTCGCGCGCACCGCGGCGGCATCGGCCGACCGCGTGCTCCGGGCGCTTCCGAAGGGAACGCCGACCATCTACTTCGCGCTCTCTCCCTCGGTCGGGCACCTCGAGGCGCTCCGCGGCGTGCACGCGGACGTGTTCGGGCTCGACTACCGGGTCTCGCTGGCGCAGGCGCGCGCCATCCTCGGCAATGCCAAGGCGGTCCAGGGGAACCTGGACCCGGCGACGCTCGTGGGCCCCGGCGAGGAGATCGTGGTAGGGGCGGAAGCCGTCCTGAAGGAGAATCGAGGACGGCCGGGGCACATCTTCAATCTAGGGCACGGGATCTTCCCGGACACCCCGGTCGAGAACGTGAAGCTCCTCGTGGACACCGTGAAGCGCTACCGCGCGCGCGGATAGGAAGGACATGAGCAAGAGCACCGCCCAGATCACCGCCGACCTCCTGGCCAAGTACGACCGGCCCGGGCCACGCTACACGTCGTACCCGACGGCGATCGAGTTCAACGAGGGGTTCACCCCGCAGCGCTATCTCGAGAAGCTCGACGAGGCGGCGGGCAAGCCCGATGAGCCGCTCTCGCTCTACGTCCATCTCCCCTTCTGCCGCGAGCGATGCAGCTTCTGCGGCTGCAACGTCATCATCACGCAGAAGCCGGGCGTGGCCGGCGCCTACATCGACGACCTGGAGCGCGAGGTCGCGCTCGTCGCCGCACGGCTCGGGAAGCGCACCAAGGTGGTGCAGTACCACTGGGGCGGCGGCACGCCGACCTACCTCGATCTCGACCAGATGCGCCGCGTGTGGCGCCTCTTCGCCGACCGGTTCACGTTCCAGCCGGGGGCCGAGATCGCGATCGAGGTGGACCCGCGCGTCACGACGCGGCGCCAGGCGGAGCTCCTGAAAGAGCTCGGCTTCAACCGGATCTCGATGGGCGTGCAGGATTTCGACTCCGACGTGCAGGAGGCGGTGAACCGCTACCAGACGTTCAACCAGACGCGCGACCTCCATCTCTACCTGCGCGAGCTCGGCTTCGAGTCGATCAACTTCGACTTCATCTACGGCCTCCCGCACCAGACGCCGGAGACCTTCCGGAAGACGATCGAGCTGGCGCTCGAGCTCCGCCCGGATCGCGTGGCCTGCTACAGCTACGCATTCGTGCCCTGGATCAAGGCGCACCAGAAGGCGATCCGGCTCGAAGATCTGCCGCCGCGCGACGTGAAGCTGGAGCTCTTCGGCATCGCCTACGAGCTCTTCACGGGGGCGGGCTATCAGCAGATCGGGATGGACCACTTCGCTCTCGAGACGGACTCCCTCGCCGTATCCGCGCGCGAGCACACGCTCTTCCGGAACTTCATGGGCTACACGACGCACCCCGCCAAGGACTCGGTCGGCTTCGGCGTCTCGGCCATCGGCGACCTGGGCGGGGCGTTCGCGCAGAACACGAAGAAGCTGAACCGCTACAAGGACGCGCTCGACCAGGGACTGCCGCCGATCGAGCGCGGGTTCGAGCGGTCCCGCGACGACGAGATCCGCCGGGACGTGATCCAGAGCCTCATGTGCAACTTCCATCTCGACATCCGCTCGCTCGAGCGCGCCTACGGCATCGACTTCGCTTCCTACTTCGCCGACTCGCTCCGCCGCCTCGACGAGGGACCGGGCGCGCACGGATTCGTGACGCGCACGCCGGACGCGATCCGCGTCACGGAGCCGGGACGCCTCTTCGTGCGCAACGTCTGCATGGAATTCGACGCCTATCTTCCTGGCCGCGAGACCCAGAAGCCGATCTTCTCGAGGACCGTCTGAAGACCGGAATCCTGCTCCTCAACCTGGGCGGTCCCGACCGGCTGGACGCGGTGCGTCCGTTCCTGATCCGTCTCTTCAGCGACCGGGAGATCATCAAGCTCCCCGGCGGGCCCATCGGACAGTTCTTCATCGGGCGCATGATCGCGTACAGCCGGACCAAGGAAGTGCAGGAGAACTACCACCGGATCGGCGGCGGCTCCCCCATCGTGCGCTGGAGCACCCTCCAGGGGCGCGGCATGTGCGAGCGGCTCCGCGCCCGCGGGTACGACGTGGAGTTCGCGCTCGCCATGCGCTACTGGAACCCGACCACAGCCGACGCGCTCGACGAGCTCGAGGGAAAGAAGGTGGACCGGCTTCTCGCGCTCACGCTCTACCCCCACTACTCGGTCGCGACCACGGGCTCGAGCGTGGCCGAGCTCAAGCGCGTGATGAAGCGCCGCGGGACGAAGATCCCGCTGGAGGTGATCGACTCCTGGCACGACCAGCCGACCTACATTCGCGCCATGGCGGAGCGCGCCAAGGCCGCGCTCGCGACGATGCCCTCGGACGCAAAGCCCACCATTCTCGTGAGCGCGCACGGGCTCCCGCAGCACTTCATCGACGACGGCGATCCCTACTGCGCGCACATCAAGGCATGCATGCAGCTGATCCTCGCGCAGCTTCCGCCACTTCCCTCCGTTCTCGCGTATCAGAGCCGCGTCGGCCCCGTGCCCTGGATCGGACCGAGCACGGACGAGATGATCGACCGGCTCGCGAAGGAAGGCGTGCGGGACCTGCTCGTGATCCCGATCAGCTTCGTGTCGGACCACGTGGAAACGCTCTACGAGGTCGACCTCCTCTACGGCGAGCAGGCGAAGAAGCTCGGATTCCGCACGTTCGCGCGCGCGGAATCGCTCAACGACTCGCCCCTGTTCCTCGACGCGCTCGCCGACGTGGTCGAGCCTCGCCTCGAGCGATGAGGGTCGCGATCCTCGGCGCCGGGATCGCCGGCCTGTCCACCGCCCACTTCATCCGCCGCGAAGCCGCGCGCCGCGGGCTGCCCCTCGAGCTCCACGTCTACGAAGCAGGGGCTCGCACCGGCGGCCGCCTCCGGACGCAGGAGGACCAGGGCTATCGCGTCGAGTGGGCCGCCAACGGGATCCAGGGGTTGGACGGCGCCGCCTCGAGGCTCGCCGACTCGCTCGGGCTCAAGGCGGAGAAAGTGGTCGCGCGGCCGGACGCCGCGCGGCGGTACATCCTGAAGGGTGGGAAGCTCCACCTCCTGCCGTTCTCGCCGCCTGCGATCCTCGGTTTCAAGGCTCTCTCCGCGCGCGGCAAGCTCCGCCTCGCCGCCGAGCCGTTCGTCGCGAAGCGCTCCGCCAAGGACGAGACCGTGCACGCGTTCGCCGCGCGGCACATCGGCGAGGAGGCCGCGTCGACGCTCGTCGGCACGTTCGTCCGCGGCATCTTCGGGGGAGACTCGACGAAGCTCTCCCTCGACGCCTCGTTCCCCTTGATGCGCGAGATGGAGCGGAAGCACCGCTCCCTCGTTCTCGCCATGATGCGAGGGAAGCGGAACCCGCACGCGCGGACGCTCTGGAGCTTGAAAGGCGGCATGGAATCGCTCGTGCGCGCGCTGAGTGCGGAGGTCGGGTCGGGACTCAGGCTCGGCGCTCCCACCCTCGCGCTGGCGCGGCTAGCGGACGGGATTCGATCGAGATGGCAGCTCCGCTTCGCGAGCGGTGAGGAGGCGCACGCGGACGCCGTGGTGGTCGCAGCGCCACCCCACGCGACGGCCGCGCTCCTCCGATCGCTCGAGCCCGAGATCGCACGCCCCTTGGCCGCGCTTCCCTGCGCGGGACTGGCGGTCGTGGGCCTCGGTTTTCGTCCCGAGGCGTTCCGCCGCGCTCCCGACGGCTACGGCTTCCTCGTCGCTCCCGGCGACGAGCCGGGCGTCCTGGGCGCGCTCTGCGAGACAAACCTGTGGCCCGCGCGAGCTCCCGAGGGGCGGATCCTGATCCGCGCCATGGTGGGGGGCATCGACGCCGAGAGCGTCGTCACCCGGAGCGACGCGGAGCTCGTGGGGCTCGCGATGAAAGCGCTCGACCGCGCGTGGGGATTGAGCGGAGGGCCCGAGCGGTCCTGGGTCATCCGGCAGAAGGGCGCGATCCCTCAGTATCCGGTCGGCCACCGCCAAGCGCTCGGCACGATCGCGGGACGGCTGGATCTATGGCCGGGGCTTCACCTCGTCGGAAGCGCCTATCGCGGCGTGTCGGTGGCGTCGCTCGTCGAGGACGCGGAGCGCGTCGCGGCACGGCTCGTGGAGCGATCGGCGTAGCCGATCCCGATTGGGCTGCTCCCAGTCGCGCCGGTGAAGCGCGCGCTAGGAAACCTGCGGACCGATCATCGCGGCGCCCACGGCTGATAGAGGAGCAGGTAGAGGATCGGCCAGACCAGGACGACGAACAGCCAGAAGAACGCGACGATGACGACCGGTTCGCGGTGCGCGGGCGTGATCTGGCCCACCAAGGAGAGCGCGCAGATCACTGCGAGGGCCAAAACCGCGACGAGCACGTGCGCCGCGTGGATCCCGACGACCAGATAGAACGTCGAGCCGTAGACCCCCGACCCCGTCGTGAATCCGTAGCCAAGGAGCCTCACCCACTCGATCCCCTGGCCTACGAGGAATGCGAGACCGAGCCCCGCCGCGGCCGCGAGCCATGCGGCCGTCTTCCCACCGATCCGCCGCGATTGCGCGACGGCGCGCAGCATCGCGGCTCCGCTCAGAAGGAGGACGACCGTGTTCACGGCGGTTGCGGCCACGGGCAGACGGGGCTGACCCGGCGGGGGCCAGACCGGCGCGTGTCCCTTGAGCACGAGGAAGGCGGTCAGGAGCCCCGCGAACAGCATGACCTCGGTGACGAGGAAGAGGATGACCCCGATGCGGGCGGTTGTGAGGACGGGTCGGCGCGGGATGGAGCCGGATCGCGTCATGCTGGCGATCAGCCGCGGTACTCGCAGCGAGCGGTGCAGGTCTCCTCGACCGCGATGCAGTGAAGCGAGGGGAGCGCCGGCTTCAACCGCTCCCAGATCCACACGCACAGGACTTCCGACGTCGCGTTGTCGAGCCCCTCGATCTCGTTCAGGTACTGATGGTCGAGGCGAGAGCGCAAAGGCTCGGCCGCCTGCTTGATCTCGCCGTAATCGAGGAACCACCCCGTCTTCGGATCGACGGACCCCTGCACGGTGATCTCGACGCGGAACGAATGACCGTGGAGACGCCGGCACTTGTGCCCTTCGGGAGCGTTCGGCAGACGGTGCGCCGCTTCGAACGTGAACGCGTGCGTGAGCCGGACGTTCAATGGAGCCCCATTGCCTTGTGGGTCTGCGGAATGAGCCGCGCGTCGGGATAGCGCGCCCAGGGCCATGCCGCGAAGATGGCGTTGGCGCTTCCCCCGCCGTGCTCCGGCTGGAGCACGATCGCCCCGCGGTAGCCGAGCGCATCGAGCAGACGCACCGAATCATCGATGTCCGCTCCGTCCTGGATCACGAACTTGAGCTGCCGGCGCTCCTCGGGGAGCGAGAGGAGCCGCCGCAAGGTCGGGAGCTGCGCCTCGACCGGGTCTCCATCGAAGGTCTGCGCGCTGTGCCCCTTGGGGGCGATGGTCCAGAAGTCGATCTTGTCGAGCGCCTCCTCCACCACCCTCGAGCCGCTCGTCTCGACCGAGATCCAGTAGCCCGCGCGGCGCAGCTCGTCGAGCAGCCGCACGAGCGGCTCCCGGTGCGCGATCAGGGGTTCCCCACCCGTGAGGCAGACCCGGCGCACGTCCGGATAGGCGAGCACGCGCTCCCGCACCTCATCCGCCGAGAGCGTCGTGAACCGCCCCACCCCGGTATGCGCCAGGGCCTCCGGTTGGTCGCACCAGACGCACCGGAGGGGGCATCCATAGAACCGGACGAACACGGTCCGCTCTCCGGCATGGACCCCTTCGCCCTGCACGGACAGGAAGATCTCGTTGATTCGAAACGGGGGCATCCGGGGAGTGTACCGCACCCGACGGGGCTCGGTTGACCTCGCTCAAGGGTGCGCTTATCATGGGGTTCCGGCGTCCCGAGGGAGCCGCGACGCCCGCCACCCGATCGACCAAGGGACTTCATGAAGA
>DATEOQ010000083.1:0-2541 GCA_035273905.1 Candidatus Eiseniibacteriota bacterium
GTGCGGGTGCACCTCCGCGCGCGCGAAGCCGACCGCGTCGAAGCCGAGGCGTCGCGCCTCCTCGCGAATGGCATGGGCGAGGTCCGGAACCGGCGCCTCGGCTGTGGTAGCATTCATCGATGAGCGTTCTGGAGACACGTCCCGTCTTCCCGCTTCCGAACGTGGTGTTCTTCCCGAAAACCATCCTCGCCTTGCACGTCTTCGAGCCCCGCTACCGTCTGATGATGGAGGAATCCCTGCGCGGAGACCAGACCGTCTGCGTGGTCCTCTTGAAGCCGGGCTGGGAGGGGAATTACTACGGCTCGCCCGAGGTGCACGAGATCGGGTGCGTGGGGCGGATCGCGGAGCACAAGCTGCTCGCGGACGGCCGCTACAACATCGCGCTCCATGGCGAGTACAAGACCACCATCCAGTCCTTCGATCGAAACGAGCCCTACCGGATCGCTCGCGTGCAGCGGATCGAAGAGGACGAGAGCTGGATGGGCGCAGCCGGCTCGACCGAGCAGGCGAACGAGCTCCTCGAGCTGTTCCAGAAGGCCGGCACCGCTCGCGCCGCGGGCTTCGATCTGACGGGCGTCTTCGGGCCGCACATGGGCTCCGACGCCATTCTCAACACGATCGCGATGTACCTGAACGTCGATCCGGCCGAGAAGCAGCGGCTCCTCGAGATGGAGAGCCTCGAGCTTCGCTATCGCGCCGTGCACGACTTCCTGCGCGACACCACGGCGGTGCAGGATTCGATCGACCGGCTCCGCCATCTCTTCCCCGGCGAGCCGCGGCGGAACTGACATGGACGTCCCGCTTCTCCTGGAGCGGCTCCGCGGCGCCTATCCGGACGCGAAGTGCGCGCTCGACCACCGAGATCCATTCGAGCTCCTGATCGCGACGATCCTATCCGCGCAGTGCACGGACGCCCGGGTGAACAGGGTCACGCCGACCCTGTTCGCGCGTTTCCCGGACGCCGAGGCGATGAGCCACGCGACGCAGGAGGAGCTCGAGGATCTGGTCCGGACCACCGGCTTCTTCCGGAACAAGTCGAAGTCCATCCGCGGCGCGTCGGAGCGCTTGGTCGGGGAGTTCGGCGGCATCGTGCCGCGATCCATGGACGAGCTCTTGCGACTTCCCGGCGTCGCGCGCAAGACGGCGAGCGTCGTGCTCGGCGTCTCCTACGGTCTGGCGGAAGGCGTCGTGGTCGACACGCACGTCGCGCGCGTGTCGAGGCGATTAGGGCTGACGAAGCATGGGAAGGTCGAGAAGATCGAGCACGATCTCATGAAGGCGATTCCGCACGGGGACTGGATCGAGTACTCGCACCTGATCATCTTCCACGGGCGGCGCGTGTGCGAGGCGCGAAAGCCCAAGTGCCCGGTGTGCCCCGTCCAGGATCTCTGTCCGAGCGCGAAGTACTTCCTCGCGGGGAAGGCCCCGCCATGGGAGCGGAAGGCGGCGGAGCTGCCGGCGGACGAGCCGGCCACAAGAACGCCCGTGAAGCCCAAGGCGGCGAAAACCAAGGCGGCGACCAAGGCGACGAAACCCAAGGCAGCGAAACCCCAGGCAACGAAACCCAAGGCAACGAAACCCAAGGCAGCTAAAACCAAGCCGACGAAACGGAATCTCAAGCCAATCCAACGCAAACCCACGAGCGTGGCGCGCACGGCCGCACGCGGCCGGAAGACGCCTCGCCTCAAACGAAGCTGAACGGCCGCGCTGCGGTCTGGGAGGTTGTCATGGAGAAGCACGAAGGGCTCTCGATCACCTGGCTCGGCCACGCGACCGTGCTCTATCACTCGCCGCGGGGCAAGTCGGTGCTGGTGGACGCCTGGCTCGACCACAATCCCGCGACTCCGGATTCCGATAAGGATCTGGGCGCCGTGGATCTCATGCTCATCACGCACGGTCACTTCGACCACTTCGACGACTGCCTCACGATCGCCCGGCGCTACGGCCCGGACATCGTGTGCAATTTCGAGATCGGGGAGTATCTCGGTCTTCGCAAGATCGAGAAGGTGAACGGAATCAACAAGGGAGGCTCGGTCGAGCTGCACGGGATTCGCGTGACGATGCTCCACGCGGTGCACACGAGCAGCATCCGGGAAGGGGACTCGTTCTTCCCAGGCGGTGAGGCGTGTGGATTCCTGATCCAGTTCGAGGACGGCACGCGCGTCTACCACACGGGCGACACCGCCGTGTTCGGCGACATGAAGCTCTTCGGCGAGATCTACAAGCCGGACGTCGCCGTTCTTCCGATCGGGGACCTCTTCACCATGGCGCCCCCGGAAGCCGCGCTCGCGGCGAAGATGATCGGCGCGAAGACGGTCGTCCCGATCCACCATTCCACGTTCCCGGCCTTGAAGGGAACTCCCGCCGCGTTGAAGGAAGCGCTGAAGGGCTCGGGGATCGAGGTGGCGGAGCTGAAGCCGGGTGGAAGGACAGCGCTAAGGGAGCGCGCGGCGGCGAGGTAGCGCATGCGGCGCAGTAAGGCGGCGCTGTAAGGCAGCGCTGTAAGGCGGCAAGGGCAACTCGCCCCAGGACGAGTTGGAA
>DATEOQ010000084.1:0-5457 GCA_035273905.1 Candidatus Eiseniibacteriota bacterium
CCAGAGGATCCAGACCGCGCCGACGAGCGAGAACGGAACCGCCAGCATCACGATCAGAGCCTCGGTGACGGAGCGGCGGTTGAAATAGAGGAGCGCGAACACGATGAGGAGCGTGACGGGAACCACCAGGAGGAGCCGCGCCCTGGCTCGCTCGTAGTACTGGAACTGTCCCGACCACTCGAGGCGGTAGCCCGGCGGCAGCGCCACCTCGCGCTTCACCACGTCGCGCGCGTCCTCGACGTAGGACGCGAGCGGCCGCCCGGCGACGTCCACCGAGACGAGTCCGAGAAGCTGTCCGTCCTCCTCGACGAGCATCGGAGGGCCGGTCCGGAAATGGATCTGGGCCACCTGCGCGAGCGGCACCTGGGCCCCGCCCGGCGTTGGGACGAGCACGCGCCCCAGGGCGTCCGGGTCATCCCGGAACTCCCGCGCGTACCGCACGCTGATGGGATAGCGCTCCCGCCCCTCCACGGTCTGGGACACGGTCATCCCGCCGATCGCGGCTTCGATCACGTCCTGGACGTCCCCCACCGTGAGGCCGTAGCGCGCGATCGCCACGCGATCGATGTCGAAATCGAGAAAGAAGCCCCCGGTGACTCGCTCGGCGAACACCGTGCGCGTGCCCTTCACACCGCGAAGGGCGCGCTCCACCTCGATCCCGATCGTCTCGATCGTCGCGAGGTCGGGCCCGAACACCTTCACGCCGACCGCGCTCCGGACTCCGGTCGCGAGCATCTCGTTGCGCGTCTGGATGGGCATCCACCAGAGGTTCGGCATCCCCGGGAAGCGGCAGCGCTCGTCCATCTCCTCGATCAGGCGATCCCACGTCATCCCCTTCCGCCATTCGGACTCCGGCTTCAGCGTGACGACGGTCTCGACCATCGAGAGCGGAGCCGGATCGGTGGCGGTGCGCGCGCGGCCGGTCTTGCCGAAGACGTTCTCCACCTCGGGGATGTCCTTGAGCCGGCGATCCATGAGCTGGAGCACCGTGGCTGCCTCGGTCTCGGAGATCCCGGGCGGAGCCGTCGGCATGTAGAGGATCGTGCCCTCGTTCAGGGGCGGCATGAACTCGCTGCCGAGCTGAAGGAAGACCGGGATCGTGGACAGGACGAGGAGCGCCGCGATTCCGATCACCCACCCCCGCCGGCGCACCGCGAAGCGAACGACCGGAGCGTAGGCGCTCGTCATGCGCCGCGAGATGGGATGCTGATGCTCGGGGCGAATACGGCCCCGGATGAACCACGACGCGAGCGCCGGCGTCAGGGTGACCGCAAGGAGCGCCGCGAAGAACATCGAGTAGGTCTTGGTGTAGGCGAGCGGCCGGAACAGCCTGCCTTCGGTTCCCTCGAGCGTGAAGATGGGAAGGAAGGAGATCGTGATCACCATGAGCGCGAAGAAGACGGGGCGCCCCACCTCGCGCAACCCGGAGACGATGGCCTCCTCGCGCGAGCCCGCGCGCCCTCCCGCCTCCCAGGCCTCGAGCTTCTTGTGCACGTTCTCGACCATGATGATGGACGCGTCCACCATGGCCCCGATCGCGACCGCGATGCCGCCGAGCGACATGATGTTCGCGGTGAGTCCTTGCGCCGACATCGGGATGAAGGAGAGCACGACCGCGATCGGGAGGGTCAGGATGGGAACGAGTGCGCTCCGGAAGTGGAGCAGGAAGAGGACGATCACGACGCTCACGATCGCCATCTCCTCGAGCAGGGACCGCTTCAGCGTGTGGACCGCGCGCTCGATCAGCTCCGAGCGATCGTACGTCGTGACGAGGCGGACGCCGGGCGGGAAGGAGCCCGAGACCTCCGCGAGCCGCTTCTTCACTCCCTCGATGACGTGGAGCGCGTTCTCGTTCTGGCGCATGATCACGATGCCGCCGACGACTTCGCCGCGGCCGTTCAGCTCGGCGATGCCGCGCCTCGGCTCGGGGCCGAGATAGATCTCGCCGAGCTGGGCCACGGTCACGGGAACGCCGCCCTCTCCCGTCTTGACCACGATGCCGCGCAGGTCGTCGAGCGACCGGATGTAGCCGCGCCCCCGCACGAAGTGCTCGTGCTCGCCGATCTCGAGCACGCTCCCGCCCACGTCCGTGTTCGAGGACTGGATCGCGGTCGCGACCTGGCGGATCGAGACGCCGTAGGATTCGAGGCGCCGCGGGTCGAGATCGACCTGGTACTGCTTCACGAATCCGCCGACCGACGCGACCTCGGAGACGCCGTCCACGCTCTGGAGCCAGTACCGCAGATACCAGTCCTGGAACGAGCGGAGCTGGCTCAAGTCGTTCCGCCCCGTGGTGTCCACGAATGCGTACTCGAAGACCCAGCCGACGGACGTCGCGTCGGGGCCGAGCTTCGGAGCGGCCCCGGGGGGAAGCTTTCCCTGGAGCGTGGCCAGATACTCGAGCACGCGGCTCCGGGCCCAGTAGAGGTCGACCCCGTCCTTGAAGACGACGTACACGAAGGAGTCTCCGATCATGCTGAGCCCGCGCACGTAGCGCACCCCCGGCGCCGAGCGGAGCGCGGTCACGATGGGATAGGTGATCTGATCCTCGACCAGATCGGGACTCCGTCCTGACCACTCGGTGGAGACGATGACCTGGGTGTCGGAGAGATCCGGGATCGCGTCGAGGGGCGTCTGGCGGACCGCGCGGAGTCCTGCGGCCGCCGCGACGAGCACGAGCGCGATCGTGAGGATCCGGTTCCGCGCGCACCACGCGATCAGCCGCTCGATCATGGCCGCGCTACCACTTTTGCGTGGCCGACCGGAGTCGCGCCTCGGCCGCGACCAGGAAATTGCCCGACGTGACGACCACGTCGCCTTCCCGGAGTCCGCCCAGGATCTCGTACTGATCCCCCGCCTTGGGGCCGAGCGAGACGTCGCGCGCGGCGAGCCGGCCGTCTCCGAGGTCGACGAACACGAGCCGCCGGTCGCCGGCGTAGAGGACGGCGCTCTCCGGAATCGCGAGCTTCCGGCCCAGGCTGCGCTCGAGGAGAACGTCCACGAACATGCCCGGCTTGAGGTCCCCCTTCGGGTTCGCCACGACGACGCGCACCTCGCCCGTGCGGGTTGCGGGATCGAGGAACGGGTTCACGTACGACACCCGTCCACTTCGCGCGGGCTCTCCCGGGAACGCCGGCGCGAGGCCCGCCGTCATCCCCACCTTCACGAGGGGCAGCTCTTGCTGGAAGACGCTCGCGACCACCCACACCGGATCGATGGGAGCGATCCGGTAGAGCGTCTGGCCGGCCGTGAACGAGGTGCCCGCGACCACGTTCTTCTCCACCACGACGCCCGACGCGGGAGCGAGGATCGGCAGCTCGTTCATCGGCCGTCCGGACTCCGTGATCTCGTCGATCGTGGCGGGAGCGATATCCCAGAGGAGGAGCCGCTGCTTGGCGGCCTGGGCCAGATCGCCGCCGTTCCGGCCGCGGAGCGACTCGAGGTATTCCTGCTGGGCCGAGAGCAGCTCCGGGCTGTAGACCGTGAAGAGGACCTCGCCTCGCCTCACGGGCCGGCCCACGTAATCGACGCGAATGGTCCGGATCCAGCCCGAGAACTTGAGCGAGATCTCGGCGCGCCTCGTCTCGTCGTAGGCGACGCGGCCGGCGGCGCGAATCGTGGCGATCAGATCGTGCTCCGCCACGGGGGCGGTCCGGATGCCGGTGGCCTGGCGTCGCGCCGGATCGATCGTGACGACATCGTCGAGGCTGGCCGTCGCGTCGTTGGTGGCGGAAGACCCGCCCGCGAACGTCACGCCCGCCCGATTGGTGCTGATCCGATAGACCGCTTCGGTCGGCGGCGCTCCGGGTGGGCGAATCGTCAGAGCGAGGTCCCAGTCGCCTTGCATCTGGAGTCCGTACGTCGCCTCGTACCGACCGGGACCGGTCTCGCGGAACTCCGCGCGGCTCTCCATGCGCGGCATCGCTCCCATCGCCTGCATCGAGACGATCGCCCCGAGGCTCGCACCGGTCACCGGCCGGCCGGTGGAGTCGCTGACCGCGATCTCGAGCTTGTTGTCCCCCACGACGGGACGCACCGGTCTGGTCGCGATCGAGACGCGCCACGGGCCCCCCGGTTGGCCCGAGGCCTCGACCGTGGCGGCTCGCTGGGTCGCCTCGTGCTTCGAGCACCCGGCGGCCAGCGCCAGGATCACGGCCGCGATCGAGAACCACGCACGGAGGCTCATCGCGGATCCTCCGCGACCGGTCCCGCGTCGCGCGCGACCGCGCGCTCGTAGTCGGCGAGCGCCAGGCGGTAGGTGACGCGCGCCCGCTGAGCGTCCAGACGCGCGCGCGCGAGGTCGCGCTCGGCGTTGAGGAGCGCGTTGAAGTCCGTGCGATTCGATTCGTAGGCCGTACGGATCGACGCGAGCGCGCGCTCGGTGGCAGGGAGCACGCGGGTCTCGATCACGTGGATCTCGTGCCGGGTTTCCTGGACCCGCGCGAGGGCCTCCTCGATCTCGAATCGGGCGCGGTCGACGGTGGCGAGCCGCTCCTGCTCGCGCCGCTCGAGGCCGGCCCTGGCCTCGCGCTGGGACGCGCCGACCCGTCCGAAGAGAAACGGCAGGCTCACTTCGGCGCCGACGGTCGGCCTCATCTCGTGCTCCGCCCACATGGCGTCGTAGCGCGCGATGAGGTTGAGATCCGGAACGCGCTGCTTCTCCGCGAGGGAGAGCTCCGCGGCGCGGGCGTCCCGCTCGGCCACGGCCCTCCTCACGTCGGGACGCATGGCCGAGACGTCGGGTGCCACGGCCAGCTCCTCCCCTTCCATCGCGTCGGGGATCGAATCGAGAGGCTCGGGAAGCTCCTCGACCGGTCCCCGGTGGAGCATCGCGTTGAGCTTGGCGCGCACGATGCGCCGATCGCGCGCGAGCACGATCGACTCGTGGTCGAGCATCGCGAGCTCCACGTCGGCCTGGAGCGCATCCTGCTGTCCCGCGGTGCCGGCCGCGTATTTCTCCACCGCGATCGAGCGGAACCGCTGAAGCAGGTCCACGAGCTCGCGGTTCACCTCGAGCCCGCGCGCGGCCAGGAAGTAGGAGTAGTAGAGCGTCCTCGCCTCCTGGATCAGGTCGAGCCGGGCCGAGCGGAGGTCCTCACCCGCCGCACGCGCCTCCGCCTTGGCGGCCGAACGCTCGGCGCCGCGCTTGCCGAAGAGGGGCAGCGTCTGGGAGAGCCCGATCTGGTAGCCCGGCGCGACGACGTCCTCGTTTCCGACCGCGCGGGGCGCGACCATGCCGTCGAGCATCGGGCTCATGAGGCTCCCGGCCGCGTCGGCGCGCGCCTTGGCCTCGGCGACCATCGCCGCCGCCGCCGCCAGAGTGGGATTGCGCTCGAGCACGGCCCGCTCGAGGAGATCGGGCTTCATCGCGGCGGCCGCGAAAAGCGAATCGAAGGAGGACGCGGTCGGAGCGGCGGATGCCGCGCTCAAGGACCAGAGCGTCCCGATCGCGGCCAC
>DATEOQ010000085.1:0-3188 GCA_035273905.1 Candidatus Eiseniibacteriota bacterium
TCTTGGCCACGGTCATGGCTCCAACCTCGCCGTCTCGAAGCGAGGCGTAGAGCGCGGCTCCCAGCCCGGGCTCGAAGCGAACCCGGATCTCGATGTCCCGGTCGTGTGCGGATTTGGTTGCGGCACTGCCCATGAACGTCAGTCCTCCTGCGATCCGCGGAATTCGGCGAAGAGCTCCTGCTCCCGCTCCGTTTCGCGGACCACGTCTTCGACGAGCGCTCCGAGGAGGGCCTCGCGCTTACGCTCGTCGGCATCGACCACTTCGAACGCGGAAGGAGCGATGGGTCGGCGCGCGACCCCCCGGGGCCAGGCGAATCCGGCCCGTTCCGCGAGCGACGTGGCCACATGGACCAGTTGGGCGAGCTCGGGATTCCGTCTCGCCGTCTCCGGCCGGTGATGGCAGGCAATGGCTTCCACCAGATCGGCGGGAAGCCCCCAGCGCTCGGCCAGCCACGCGCCTACCTCGGCGTGGCAGGACCCGAAGAGGCCACGCTCGGCCTCCTCGATCGTTTCACCCTGGTCCCGCACCATCGCGATCACGGCCTGGAAGCGGGCGGGATCGGTCTGGCGCAACACCACGGTGCCGATGTCGTGAAGCAATCCGGCGGCGTACGCCTCGCTGCTCAGGCGGTAGTGCGAACGATCCGCGAGGATCCGCGCCGCGACGCCGGCCGCGAGCGAATGGCGCCAGACGTCCTCCATGAGGTCGTCGGTCTCGCCGATGGTGCGGAATACGGACGCGGAGAGCGCGAGATCCCGGATCGGGTTCGCGCCCAGGACCACGACCGCGAGATCCACCGAGCCGACCCGGCGCGGGAACCCGTAGAACTCGGAGTTCGCGAGCCGGAGCGTTCGCGCGGTCAGCGACGGATCGAGCGAGAGGATGCGCGCGATCTCGTCCGGGGTCGTGTCCGGCTGCGCCACGGCGCGAAGGAGCCGCGTCGCGACGAGCGGGAGCGTCGGGAGCGCCACCATGCTCTCGGTCAGCTTGAGGAGCGAGGTGCGGTCGAGCGTCTTGGACGCATGGCCGCGCTGCGCGCCGGAGCGGTTGGTGTCGCCCTTGATGGCGCTCGTGCGGGCAGCGTTGGTTCGGGAGGTGGTCACGATCAGAAGAGGCGGCCGAGGCGGCCCTTGAGGGTCTTCACGGCACGGGTGTGGATCTGCGACACGCGCGACTCGGAGATGTGGAGTGCTTCGCCGATCTCCTTGAGCGTCATCTCTTCGTAGTAGTAGAGCGCGACGACCAGGCGCTGCTGCTCGGGGAGCCCGTCGATCGTCTCGAGGAGCACTTCCCGCGCCTCATCGCTCTCGATGACTTCGAGCGCGTCCTTGTGGGACGGATCGTCGACGATGTCCTCGAGCTGGATGAAGTCCTGGTCCTCGTCGCTCGACACCGACTTGGAGAGCGACAGGAGCGCGGTCCCGTGCACCTCGTCCATGAGGCGGGAGAGCTCGACGGGGCTCAGGTTGAGGGCGTCGGCCACTTCCTCCTCGGTCGCCGCGCGGCCCAGCTTCTGCCCCAGCTCCCGAGCGACTTCTTCCACATTGCGTGCCTTCCGGCGAATCGAGCGCGACGCCCAGTCGAGCGAGCGGAGCTCATCGAGAATCGCGCCGCGGATTCGCCAGATGGCGTAGGTCTCGAACTTGGTTCCCTTCGAGGCGTCGTACTTCTCGAGCGCGTCGAAGAGTCCGATGATGGCCGCCGAGATCAGGTCGTCCCGCTCCACCGACTTCGGCAGATGGAGCGCGAGACGGTCGACCACGTACTTCACGAGAGGCGCGTACTTGCTGAGCGCGACCTCTTTCTGCCGCTCTTTGCGATTGCGCGAGCGCGGCGTGCGGTGAGCCAGCGAGTGGAGCACGGACGGGGTGGGCATGATCGGAATCCTCCGCTACCGGTCCGTGGGGACGCGGCGGTCCGTCGGGACCGGGCGTTGCGTGGACACCGGGTTCGCGTGAAGCCTGCCGTCCCCGGGGCGGCGCCCCTGCTCGTAATAGCGGCGCAGGGCGGTGCGCATGACGACGAGGCCCACGCCCGCACCCGCGAGAAGCACGATGGTGAAGGCGAGGAGCGCTCGGAACATCACGACGTGCGGCTGCGTTCCCGTCGCGATCCCGAGAAGGGTCGCGGCGATCCCGGCGAGCACGGACGCGATGAGAGTGAGTCGGAGCACGAGGCGACGCACGATCACGCCTCCTCCGACGGATCGACGATGGAGAGGGTGGTCTCGGCGAGCTCGAGGCTCTTGTCGTGTTTGTGGTTGCCGCCGCCGTTGTGGGGGCCGGAGGGATTGCGGCCCTGCTGCCCCATCACCTTGCGCGCGAGCTGGTAGATGCAGCTCGAAGCGGGCGAGTACGGATAGGTCGAGAGGAACGGCTCCTGGCGCAGCACCGACTTCGGCACGGACTCGTCGTCCAGCACGTAACCCCAGTAGTCGACGTCGAGATTGAGGAAGCGCTTCGCCACGTTCTTCACGCGGCGGGCCACGGCAATCGCGCTCTCTTCAGAGTCGGCCTGGTTCACGAGGAGCGCCGGCGTGCACTTGAGCGGGCGGCGCACCAGGACCTTGATCATGGCGTACGCGTCGGAGAAGGACGTCGGCTCCGGCGTGGTGACGACGAGGATCTGGTCCGCACCCTGGATGAGGGACGTGGCGTGGGTGCCGATGCCGGACGGAGAGTCGATCAGGATGATGTCCACTTCGCCGTCGAGCTCCGCGAGGGAGCGAAGGAGCACT
The DNA here is from genome assembly GCA_035273905.1 of Candidatus Eiseniibacteriota bacterium. Classification (GTDB taxonomy): domain Bacteria; phylum Eisenbacteria; class RBG-16-71-46; order SZUA-252; family SZUA-252; genus WS-9. Next base: position 2,739 of record DATEOQ010000085.1, read on the forward strand.
TCGGTCCGGTATTCGTCGAGATTCGCGAGCTCCTCGACGCCCGAGGATGCCGGGACCACGCGGATGCCGTCCTGTCCTTCGAGCACCACGTCCCGCACGTTGCGTCCGCCCAGGATCACGTCCTGGAGATCGAACTGCGGCGCGACGCCGAGGAGGAGGTCCACGTTCGCGAGTCCGAGATCGCCGTCGAGCACGAGGACGCGGATCCCCTGGCGCGCGAGCGCGATCGCGAGATTGGTGACGATGTTGGTCTTGCCAACGCCGCCCTTGCCGCTCGTCACCGCAATCGTGCGACGCCGCGGCCGTGACGGCGGCGGCGGAACGACCGGCTTGGACGAGCGCTTGGACTTGGCGCCGGGAGCGCGGCGGGGCGCGCTCTTCGATCCGCCGACGGGGCGGACCGTGGGCGCCGCCTTGGCGGTCGGTGTGGGCTTCGACTGGTTCTCGATG
>DATEOQ010000086.1:0-3936 GCA_035273905.1 Candidatus Eiseniibacteriota bacterium
GCGGCGGCTCGGCGGGTTCTCATGCGTCTCCGTTCGAAGGTGGGGACCAACAGCCGGCGTGGTGACAAACAGCGAGGAGACCCCGCGTCCGGGATCTCCTCGCCTCCTCAAGGCCGCGGCTCTTCACCGAGAGCCGCGCCCCCTCCGACTACTCGGGCGACTGCGTGCGCTCCACCGTCACCTGCTTCCAGATCTCGGGATTGCTCGCCGCCTTCTGGAAGTTCTCCATCTTCGCGATCTGCTGGAACTTGTCCATCGTGACGAGCTTCGCGAACTCGTTGCTCTTCGCCAGCTGGCGGAAGTTCGCGTCGGCGAAGACGGTCTTGAACTGCTCGGACCGCGCCAGATCCGACGCCTGGGCGTAGGCGTTGGTGTCGGCCGCACGTCCCAGATCCGCCTGGCTCGCACGCCCCGCATCCGCCGAGGCCGCGCGATCGAGCGCCGTGTTGACCGTCCGCTCGTACAGCGTCGAAGTCTTCGCCAGCTCGGCGCGCGCCGCGTCGGCGCTGGTCCGGGACTGCTCCATCTTCGCGACCGCGTCCTGCCGCGCCGCCACTTCGCTCAGCTTCGACAGCTCGGTCACCGACTTCTGGTACTGGGTGCTCGCCTTGTCCAGCGCATCCTGAGCCTTCGCCAGGTCGGCCTTGGCCTGCTCCACCTTGGCCACATCCGTCTTGTTCCAGCCGGCCTTGCCGATGTCCGTGCTCGCCTTCGCGAGATCGGCTTTCGCCACCTCGGCCTTCGCGGCCTCGGTCTTCGCCTGCTCCAGTTTCGACGCGTCGGCCACGGCACGGTCGTACGCGGCCTGGGCCTTCGCCACGTCGGCGCGCGCCGTGACCGTCTGAGCCTTCGCGCTCTCGACGCGGGCCACTTCCTGCTTGCCGGCGATCGAGCTGGTCTTCAAGAGATCCGTCACGCTCTTGTCGTACGCAGCCTGAGCCTTCGCGGCCTCGGCCCGGGCGGTCGTCACCTGGGTCCGGAGCTGCTCGGCGTTCGCGCGATCCAGCGTGCTCGCCGTGCGCTCCGTGAGCTGGGTCTTCTGGTAATCCGAGGCGCTCGCCCTGGACAGCAGGTCATACCGGTTCTGCTCCACGGCGGTCTTGAACAGGTCGGAGCGCATCACCTCGGCGAAGCCCTGCTTGCCCATGAGGTCGCGGAACTGCTTGTCCATGAGCACCGAGCGGAACGACTCGCTCTGCGTGCGCATGACCTCGCGGAAATTCGCGTCGGTCACGAGCTGGTGGAACACGTCGCTCTGGAGCAGGTCCTGCATGTCGGCGTCCGTGAGCGTCACGTCGCCGGCCGAGATCTGGGTCGTCTGGTAGCGCTTCGCCGCTCCGATCGTCCCCATGACCCCGTTCTTCGGAGGAATCACGCCCGTGAAGGAGGCGATTCCCAGGGCAATGGCAATGACGACCCCCAATCCGATCACGATCCGCTTGGTGGACATCTCGAATCCCCCCTTCTGGCTAGACGCCGCGCGTCCCGCGGCCGGTAACACCCATGAGTTTCGAGCTGCGTGGGACAGTACGAGTGAACGGGATCAAGGTTGATGGAATTCTCACCGCGTGCGCTGGTTCCAGTTCGGCGGAAACGGCAGGAGCCGGCCCTCCGCGCTCCCGCCGGACGTCCCGATCCAGACCAAGAGCGGAGGCCGGCTCGACCCCACCGCCTTGAGCCGGAGCTCGAACCGCGCGCTCCCCAGGTCCTCGACCTGGAGCTCGCCCCGGCGGAGATCGAACCGCCCCCCACTGGGTTCGACCCGCCGAAGCGACACCGGTGCATAAGCTTCCTGGTTGAACTTGATGTGCGCCTCAAAGGGCCCGGCCGACCGGACCTCCAGACGGACCGAGACACCCCCGTTGATATCCGTCCACATCTCCCCCGTGGCCTCCGCCCCCTTCGCCGCGAGGTGGACCGTGTCCACGTGGCTCCCGGTCGGGGGCAGGAGCGCCCCCTGCATCTCGGGCCCTCGGAGGCCGGCACGGTCGAAGAGGCCGTTGCCGATCGCCAGGGCGAGCGCTCCCACGACCGCGCCGACCGCGAAGGCGTACCCGAGACCGAGGCCGGGCCGCTTGCCGAAGCCCGCCTGGATCAGACCCCGGAGGCCTCCGCGCTCGGGTCGAGTCCTCGCCCGAGACTCGACCGCGCGGAGCACGTTGTCGTGGAGCGACGGCGGCGGATCCACCGACTCGATCCGGTCCAGCATCCCGAAGACGGTCTGGATCTCCTGATATCGCGCGCGGGCTCCCTCGCCCTCCGCGAGCCGGCGGGCGAGCTCGGCCTTTTGCTCCGGCGTAGCCACTCCGTCCAGCTCGTCATTGACGAGGCGATCGAACTCGTCGTCTCTCACGCGCGCGATACCCCCCGCTTGGCCAGAAGCTCCCCGAGGAGCTTGCGTGCCGTGTGGAGCCTCGACTTCACCGTCTTCTCGGGAACCTCGAGCACCCGGCTCATCTCGCGGTGCGACAGGTGAACGAAGTGACGCAGGATGATGACTCCTCGGTAGTCGATCGAGAGATCGAGGAGCGCCGCTCCGATCACCGTTTCCACCTCCCGCGCTTCCAGCGCGTCATCGGGACCGCGCCCGGGCTCGTCCTCGTCCATCGAACCCTGCCGCTTGCGGCGGGCCACGTGGTCGAGGCATTCGTTGACCGTGATCCGGTAGATCCAGCTGAAGAGCTTCCGGCGGCGGTCGTAGGTGTGGAGCTTCTCGTAGGCCTTGACGAAGGCCGACTGCACCACGTCCTGGGCGTCGTCGCGGTCGTTCACCATGCGGAGCGCCACGTTGAAGAGCACCCGCTGGTAGCTGTCCACGATGGTCTCGAAGGCCCGGGACTCCCCCCTCAGGCACCGCTCGACCGCCGCCTGCTCCTCGTCGTCGGACATCAATACGGGTCCCGTTGGGAAAGGTTGGTGGAAATCCGGTTCACTCGATCGCGAGCATCTGTTCGAGACCGGCGAACCGGAACACGGCCCGGACCCCTGGGCTCAGGTTGAGCACCCGGAGGCCAGCCCCCTCGCCGTGAAGGCGCTTGTACGTCTCCACCACGACGCCGATGCCCGCGCTCGAGATGTATTCGAGGTCGCTCATGTCGAGGGCCATGGGCCCCTTCAAGGGGCGGAGCGCCTCGCGCGCCTTGGGCGCCGAGGCCGCGTCCAGCCTCCCCTTGAACGCCACCCGCCCTTCGTTCTCGACCTTGATCTCAAGCATTCGAGCTCACTTTCTTGGTGATGGTGGTGGTGCTCACACGGTCCTTGTACTCGTAGCGGATGGTCTCCGCGAGCTGCCGGACCATGTGGATTCCGAGGCCGCCCACCGGACGCTCCGCGATGGGACGCGTGAAATCGGGCTCCGGGGCGCGGGTGATGTCGTAGGCCTTCGCCGCATCGAATTCGCGGACGGCGATCGTGACCAGGGAGTCGTCGCGCGTGAGCCCCACGGCCACGTCCCCCGTCCCGGAGCTGTACTTGAGGACGTTGGTGAACAGCTCCTCGAGGATGAGGTCGAGGTCGTAGGCGTTGGACGGACTGAGACCGCAGTGGGAGAGAAAATCTGCGACGAACCGGGTGAGCTCGGGAAGCGAGCTCAGGTCCCGTTGGAACCGGCGCTCCATACGGCTTGCCTCGCTGTGGAATCGGGCGCCGCGCAGGGGGGAGGGACCGGCGGCGTGGTTCAGGCGCGGCGGTAACTATAGGGGCGGCTCGAAACCGGTTCAATGGGCGCGGCTTGACTAAGATTCCGCCCCCGCCCAGACTCCGACGCCATGGATCTCGTTCTCGAGGGCACCGTCAAGGGACAGTACGTCCGCATCCACCTCGACAAGCCCGCCCTGCGGGTCGGCCGGTCCCAGGACGCCGACATCCGGATCGACGACGCGACCGTGTCCCGGAGCCACGCGATGCTGAGCGTGCTCGACGACCATCTCGAGCTCA
>DATEOQ010000087.1:0-8667 GCA_035273905.1 Candidatus Eiseniibacteriota bacterium
TCGCCGCCGCCGTCGCGGACGCGCTCGTGGAGCGCTTCGACGTCTCCAGCGTCCGTGTGCGGGTCAGGAAGCCCGAAGTGCAACTAGACGCGCCCGCTGCATACAGCGCGGCGACGATCGAGCGCTCGCGCCGCTAGGGCACGAGCAGGTCGAGCTTATAGACCCTTGCGCGGAAGTCGTCCTGCGGCTTGCCTGCGCACGAGAAGAAGGGCGGCGTCTGGAAGTCGGTGTTGCACTGCGTGAAGCGCGTGCTCGCGTTCGTCACGACGATGACGACCTTGTTGACCGTGCCGTCGAACGTAATCGGGCTCGGCAGGCTTCCGATTCCGTTGCTGTCGAGCGCGATCTCCTGCTCGACGATCCCGCCACCCGTGGGGAAGGTGAGAACGGTCGCGCGCGGGCTCGTGAGGTCGGAGGGGAAGTCAGCGTCGATGTCCAGCGTCGTCGCCCCCGTGCCGGGCGAGACGATCCAGTAATTGTTGGACATGTGCGTCATCCCCGTGTCGGCTGGATACGAGAATCCGGCGTCGAGCGGATTCTTCGTGTACCCCTGCGCGGCGCGCGTGTTGAACTGCGCGCCGTCCTTGTACCAGGCCGCGGGCGCGGCGTTTGCTACGCCGAACTGCCTGAAGACCGAGGGGAACGTCTCACTGTGATCGTCAAGGAACGCCTCGATCGCCTCGGTGGAGTATTCGCCGCCCTCGGTCGTCCCCGGAGTGGCCTTTGCGTGGACCCAGATTTCGTGCACGAAGGCGGGGTTTGGCACGGTGGGCGCCGGGTGTACCCCCGGCGAGCTGAAGTACTCGGCGAGGAAGCGGAAGAAGATCCATGAGCCGTACTGGGTGCCGTCGTTGGCCCAGCGGTCGATCGGGAGATGGGGATTCGTCTTGCTCAGCGGGCTCGAAGAGAAGTACTGGTAGTTGTCGTGGATCGCCGGGTAGACGTCCGCCTCCATGTTCGTCGCGGTGGCCTCGAGGAACCACGGGTCTTCGAAGAAGTCGTAGTTGAACTGAATCGCGTGGTTGAACTCGTGTGCAGCGGTGACCTTCAAGGCCGCCAGGCCGGTTGCGGCGCCAGCGAACTGCTTCTTCGAGAAGTCGTCATCGAATACGCAGTACGCAGAGAGGTTGTTCTGGAACTCGAATCGCGTGTCATCGGTCGTGCAGTAGCCGTATAGACCGGCTCTGCCGACGTCCTGGATGAAGATGTCGATCTTCGAATTTGGGTTCCCACCCCGGTGCGATCCCGAGTTCCCATCCTTCTTGGGCGGCCCGTAGCCGAAGTCGAGCACTTCCTTTTGCCAGACGACGTTCATGACCGACCTTGTCTTGTCGATCCAGTCCGGAAGGTGGTTCTTGGGGCTGCGGTCGCGAAGGGAGGGCGCGTCGCGGGTGCTCTTCACCCAGTGAATGCAGAAGTTCGTGTAGCACTTGTGCCGAAAGTCGCTCTTCGGGGCCGTGTAGTTGTCCAGCTGAATGTTGAAATCGAACCCGCCGTCGGTGGGGCGCGCAAGGATCGCTTCGGCGAGACGGCGGTCAGCCGGTGGGAGCTGCCGGTACGACGCGGCGAGATTCCGGAGGAGCGCAGTCCCGCCACGCGGATCGACCGGGGCCGCGCGAAACCGCGGTTCGGCAAGCTGCGGACGGAAAACAGCGAGCGCTCGCTGCAGTGCGACCTCGGCGGACGGCATGCCTCGGACATGCTCAACGCGAGCCTGCCCCGTGCCCGGGCTCGCTCCTGTCGCCGAGGCGGCCAGCGTGAGAGCGGCTCCAAGAACTATGACCCCGAGCGCTTTACGCACTGCCAGTGATCAAAGCATGGTCACCGCCCGCTGACTAGGGTGATTTCTCGTGCGGGCGTACGTGGGCCTCGGTTCCAACCTCGGTGAGCGCGAGGCGACGCTTCGCGAGGCGCTGGCGCGTCTCGGCGAGCTGGACGGCATCGAAGTGACAGCGATTTCGTCTTTCCGCGAGACAGATCCCGTCGGAAACGTCGACCAGCCGCGGTTCGTGAACGCGGCCGCCGCTCTCGAGACGAGCCTCGGCCCGCGGGAGCTTCTCGACAGTCTCCTCGAGGTCGAGCGGATCCTCGGCCGCGACCGCTCCCGCGAGGAACGCTGGGGCCCGCGAACGATCGACCTCGATCTTCTCCTCTACGGAGGCGAGACCGTCGACGAGCCGGGTCTCGAGGTTCCGCACCCCCGCCTCGCCGAGCGCGCGTTCGTGCTGGAGCCGCTCCTGGAGCTCGATCCCGGGCTGCGTCTGCCCCAGGGGCGCGCCCTGCGGGATCTGCACCCCGCGGAGCTAGAATGAGCGTATGTCCCACCTCGACGAGCTCGACGAATACGAGGCGAAGCTCGAGCTGCGGCTGAAGAAGGAGTACTCCGACGTCTTCGGCCTCTTCCGCTTCTGCGTCGTCACCCAGGACTCGACGTACCTCTGCAACCGGCACGAGCTGCGCGTGCTTCCGCAGACGAGCTACCCGTTCTTCCACCTGACCATGGAAGACGTCTGGGTGTGGGACAAGAACCGCCCCATGCGCATGATCCCGCGCGCCGAGGTCTACACCTCGAGCGACGTCACCATCGAGGAGCTGCGCGGCGAGGGCGAGGAGCCGACCCTCACGCCCGAGGCTCTGGCCGAGAAGCTCGGCGAGACCCTCTCGGGCGACGACGACATCTCCTAGGAAGGCTCTGAACCGAATGTTGCTGGCCGTGGACGTCGGCAACACGCAGACGGTGCTCGGGCTCTACGACGGCGATGAGCTCGTGGAGCACTGGCGTGTGGCCACCGAGGCTGAGCGCACCGGGGACGAGATCGCCGCGCTCGTCGTCCGCCTCCTCGATCTGCGCGACCTGGGTTTCGAAGACGTGGACGGCGTGGCGCTCTCCTCGACCGTGCCGCTGCTCGTCCGCTCCTACGAGGAGCTGGCAGACCGCTACGCGCACGCGCCGCTCCTCGTCGTCGGGCCGGGGACGAAGACCGGCATTCCTGTCCTGTTCGACGACCCGCGCCAGGTCGGCCCGGACCGGATCGTCAACGCCGTGTCGGCGCGCGAGCGCTACGGCGCTCCCTGCATCGTCGTCGACTTCGGGACCTCGACGAACTTCGATGCGGTCTCGGCGGCCGGCGAGTACGTCGGCGGCGTCATCGCGCCGGGGATCGAGATCTCGATGGATGCGCTCTTCTCGCGCGCGGCACGCCTCGTGAAGGTCGACCTCGTCGCCCCGGAGACGGCGATCGGCAAGACGACTGTCGCAGGGCTCCAGGCGGGTCTCTTCTACGGATTCGCCGGCCAGGTGGACGGGATCGTCGAGCGGATGCAGGAGGAGCTCGGCGGCGGCGCCACCACGGTCGTCGCCACGGGCGGGCTGGCGGAGCTGATCGCGCCCCACTCGAAGACGATCGGAGAGGTCGATCCGCTACTGACTCTGGACGGTCTCCGGTTCCTCTGGAACCGGCGCGACGGCTGAGCGCCGCTCGACGACGACCCGGTCGAGACTCGCCTTCGAGAGCGGATTCGCCCAGAAGCCGTCGATCCACGGCCTGCGGGCCGCGACGCTGCGTCCGTAAGCGATCGGGAGGATCGCCGCGTGCTCGCTCACCCAGAGCTTGTCGATCTCGTGGTAGAGCTTCATCCGCTCCGGCTGGTTGCCGAGTGACCGCGCCTCGATGATCTTCTCCTCGATCTCGTCGTCGCGGTAGAACGGGAACGGCTCGCGGAAGAGCCCGCGGAAGAAGCCGTCCGGATCGGGGTAGTCTGCGCCGAAGCCGCTGAGCCAGAGATGCTCGTCCTCGAGGCTCGCCGACCAGAACTTGCCGTCGGCCGCGCGGTACTCGAGGCGAATGCCGATCTCCGCGACCTGCTCGGCGATGAGCTTCGCGGTGAGCATGAGCCACGGCGGCACGAGCATCTTCAACTCGGGAAGGCCGCGGCCCTCGGGGTAGCCCGCCTCGGCGAGCAGCTCGCGCGCAACCTCGGGGTCGTACTCGGGCCCCACGCGGTGCGAGTGGCCGGGCATCGCGGGCGGGATTGCGCCGCCGCGGGTCGAGGCACGCTCGCTGTCGATGTCGCGAAGGAGCGCCTCCCGGTTGATCGCGTGCGAAAACGCCTTGCGGACCTGCTTGTTCGAGAAGGGCGGCTTGTCCACGCAGTAGCCGATGTAGCGCGTGTGCAGGTCGGGGATCAGGTCGTAGAGGGTGTCCGGCGCCTCGTCGATCGACAGATTCCAGACGGTGAGGACGTCGAACTCCCCGGTCTTCCAGCGGTCGATCATCTCCTTGCTCGTCTCGATGAACGGGATCTCGATCTCGCGCACGTTGCCGCGCGGTCCGTTCCAGTGGGGGTTCGCGACGAGGAGCGCGTGCTCGTCGTCGAACTCGGCCAGAGTGAACGGGCCGTTGGAGACGAGGTTCTCGGGCCTGTGCCAGTCTTCCCCGAGCTCTTCGCAGCGGTGCCGCGGCCAGGGGAAGGCCCACGGCGAGGCGAGCACGTAGGGGAAGAAGCTGCGCGGCTCGCGCAGCGTGATCTCGAGCGTGCGATCGTCGAGCGCCTCCGCGGTCTCGACGTCCTCCATGAGGAAGGCGGTGCGGGTCTCGAGCTCGCGCATCCGCATCCACGTGAAGGCGAAGTCGTCGGCCGTGAGCGGCTCGCCGTCGCTCCAGCGCACGCCTTCGCGCAGGCGGAACAGGTACGTGAGCCCGTCGCTCGAGACGCGCATGTTGTCCGCCATGGACGGAAGGACGTTCAGCTCGGCGTCGATCATGAGCAGGCCCTTGAAGAGCTGCTCGGTGATCTTCAGGCCCTCCGTCGAGTAGACGTGGCCGGGGACGACCGCGTCCGGTTTCGAGACCGCGGTCGAGAGGTGCTCGGTCGGCTCGTGCCGCGCCTCTTCGTCGACGCGGCAGGAAAACGCCTCGTCGTACATCTCCTCCGCGCCCTCGAAGTCGAAGGCGAGGTGGTAGGTGAGCGCCATCTTGAAGAGCGTGTCGCGGGCGCGTGCCTCGTCGCCGACCCGCGCGAGGAACGAGCGCGCCTTGCGGTAGTGCTCGAGCGCCTCCTGGTCCGCATAGATCGAGCGCGCGCGGTCGCCTGCCTTCAGGAGGTAGTCGACGGCCTTGTCCGGCACGTCGGCCTCGCTGAAATGTCGCGCGAGGAGCGCATAGGACTCCTCCGGCGACTCGCGGTAGATCTCCTCTAGCGCTTCTCCTACACGCTTGTGGAGCTTCTTCCGGGTCGACTCCACGAGGCTCGCGTAGGCGACCTCCTGGACGAGGCCGTGACGGAAGCGGTATTCGGGATTGGGGCGGCGTCGCACTTCGACGATGAGGTCGAGCCGCTGCAGCTCGGTGAGGGCCGGCTGGAGCTGTTCGCGTGGAATGAGCTTTTCGAGAAGCGGGAGCCCGAACGTCCTCCCGATCACGGCCGCGATCGAAAGCACCTCGCGTGAGGACGGATCGAGGCGGTCGAGCCGAGCCTGCAGGGCGCCCTGGACGAGCGCCGGGATTGCGAGCTCGTCCTCGGTGACGGCCATCTCCCACTTGCCGTCGGTCTTCACGAGGGCGCCGCGTTCGACGAGGTCGCGGAGCGCCTCCTCCAGGAAGAACGGGTTGCCGCCCGACCGCTGCGCCAGGTGGTCCGTGACCGTCTCCGGCAGCTCGCCCTCCGCAGAGTTCGTGGCGAGCGCCTTCGAGGCGTCGGCGGGGAGGGGCCGTACCTCGACCTCGCGGTAGCGGTGCGGATAGCGCTGCCGGGCGCGCTCGCCCAGGCTCCAGACACCGTGCTCGCGCTCCGTTCGGTACAGGAGGAAGAGGGCGACGGCTGACTCCTCCGTGACGCCGAGGAGCGACTCGATCAGCTCGAGCGTGGACTCGTCCGCCCAGTGCAGGTCTTCGAAGACGAGGCCCAGCGGCTGCTCGTCGGCGAGCTTGCAGATGAGCTCGTAGAACGCCTCGAAGGTCGTGGTCTGGATGCTCTCCCGGTTGAGCTCCCGGATGCGCTGCGCCGCGTCGGGCTCAAGCGTCAGGTTGAGCAGGTTGGCGAAGAACGGATAGAGGTCCTCCGCTTCTTCGCCGAAGAGCGCGGCGAGTTGGGCCTTGAGCTCGAGGCGGACGCGCGCCTCGGGGGTGGAGGCGCCGACCTCGAGCCACTCGCGCAGGAGGTCGCGGATCGGCCAGTACGGAAACGTCTGCGCGTACGAGACGGAGCGGCCCTCGATGAAGCGGACGCGATCGCGGTAGCGGCTCCTCTCCTCCCAGACCAGTCTCGTCTTGCCGATGCCCGCCTCGCCCATGACCGAGACGATCGCACCGCGCCCCTCGACGAGCCCCTCCATCACGCGCTCGAGCACGCTGAGCTCGAAGTCGCGGCCCACGATGGGGTGGGAGGGCTCCGCGTGCTCCATCTCCCGGGCGCCGACGACCTGGTAGACCTTGAGCTTCTTCGAGACGCCCTTCAGCTCGGGGGTGTCGATCTCCTCGACCTCGAAGCAGTCCTCGATCTGGCGCTCGGTGGTCGGCCCGACCACGATGCCGCCCTCCGGCGCGATGTTCTGGAGGCGCGCGGCGACGTTGACCGTGTCGCCGAGCGCGTTCCACGGATCTCCATCTCCGTCGGCTTCGAGCCCGACGACGACCGGGCCCGTGTTGATCCCGATGCGGACCGCGAGATCGATGTCGTAGGCGTCCTTCACCTCCTGGGCGTAGGACTGGACGGCCCGCTGGATGGCGAGAGCCGCCCGGACCGCGCGCTCCGAGTCGTCCTCATGGGAGACCGGCGCCCCGAAGAAGGCGAGCATCTCGTCGCCGACGAGCTGTGCGACCGTGCCGTCATAGCGGCGCACCTGCTCCGCCATCAGGCGCACGACCTCGTCGATGAGCAGCTTCGAGCGCTCGGGGCCGAGCTGCTCGCCGATCGCGGTCGAGCCGACGACATCGGCGATCAGCGCCGTGACGATGCGGCGTTCCCCTTTTGTTGTTACGGCCACCCTTGAATTTTACCGGCGGCCTGAAAGGCCCCCGGAGTCGCCTACCCGCCCGCGTAGATCGAGACGGGGAGGTCGAGCACGACGTTGTCCGCCGCCGGCAGGTCCGCCTCGAGGCGTGCCAGCACCTCGTTCGCTCCGGGTGCAGTAGCGAGGAGCCGTTCCTCCACCTGCTCGATGGTCTCGAGCCGGACGAGCTCGTTGGCGAAGGACTTCGGAAAGCGTCCGCGGCCGAGGTACCAGCCGTAGAACTTCTTCAGGAAGCCAGTTGCGCGCTGCTCGCCCATTTCGGCGACGGTGTCGCGCATGAAGTGGAGGAGCTCGGCGACGACTTCTTCCCGACTCGGCGTGCCCTCGACGATCCCGGCGATCTCACCGACCGCCCACGGATTCCCCTGCGCGATGCGGCCGACCATGACCGCGGCGCAGCCCGTCTCCGCCAGGACTGCCTCCGCGCGGCCGCGGCTCGTGATGTCGCCCGAGGCGACCACGGGGACGTCGACGAGCTCCACGAGCTCGGCGGTCAGGTTGTGGTCGGCGGTGCCCGTGTACATTTGCTGCGCGGAGCGCGGATGGAGGGTCAGCGAGGCAGCGCCTGCCTCCACGAGCTGCGGGCCTACCTCGAGAGCCGTGCGCGAGCCGTTCTCGACTCCGCGGCGCATCTTCACGCAGACCGGCACGGCGACGGCCTCGGCTACGGACTCGACGATCGCGGCGGCGCGATGCGGCTCGTCCAGGAGCGAGGCGCCCGCGCCCGTCTTCGTGACCTTGCGCACGGGGCAGCCGAAGTTGATGTCCACGAGGTCGGCGCCGGCCGCCTCGACCATTCGCGCCGCCTCGGCCATCGACCTTGGCTCCGAGCCGAAGATCTGCACCGCGAGCGGATGCTCGTCCGCCCCGATCCGAAGGTAGCCGAGCGTGCGCTCGTTTCGATGTGAGAGACCGGCGCAGCTGACCATCTCCGAGCACACCAACCCGGCGCCGTATCGGCGTCCCTGGCGGCGGAAAGCCTGCACGCTCACGCCTGCCATCGGCGCCAGCACGAGGCGCGTCGGGATCTCCACCGAACCGATCGTCCAGGGCGTGTTCAAGCCGATGCACATGGAAAGGGAATCGTAGCCGGGCGCCGAACGTTTTCCGTTTGACGGGGCAGCTACAATGTCGCCCGCGACGGTGCCGGAGGGCACCGCGTTTGCGTATTCAGGGGGGTTGGAGGAAGCAGTGAAGGAAGTCATTCTCACCGCCGAAGGGCACGACAAGCTGAAGGAAGAGATCGAGTACCTCTCGACCGTGAAGCGGCGAGAGGTCGCCGAGCGCATCAAGCAGGCGCGCGAATTCGGAGACATCACCGAGAACTCCGAGTACGACGACGCCAAGAACGAGCAGGCGATGCTCGAGCACCGCATCGCCACGCTCGAAGAGCGTCTGGTGAGCGCGCGCGTGGTGACCAAGAAGGAGATCCCGACCGGCGTCGTCGCCGTCGGAACGAAGGTTCGCCTTCGCGACGTCGACGCGGGCGAGACGATCGAGTACCACATCGTCGGGTCGGCGGAGGCGAATCCCGCCGAGCGCAAGCTCTCCAACGAGTCGCCGGTCGGCAAGGCGATCATGGGGCACAAGAAGGGCGAGACCGTCGAGGTCGCCGCCCCGCGCGGCTCTTTGAAGTTCAAGATCATGGACATCAA
>DATEOQ010000088.1:0-3218 GCA_035273905.1 Candidatus Eiseniibacteriota bacterium
CGTTTCGGGCTCGACCACGCGGCCCATCGGCCGCTCGCGCACTTCTCGCGCGGGATGCTCCAGCGGGTCGTGCTCTGCCGCGCGCTCCTCCTCGATCCGGAGCTCCTGATCCTGGACGAGCCGTACGCGGGGCTCGACGACGCGGGGATCCTCGTCGTGAACCAGGTCCTCTCCGAGATCCAGAAGGCGGGGCGGACGGCGCTCCTCATCGCGCACGACAAGGAGCGCGGCGGGGGGGTGATCACGCGCACGGTGCGGCTCCGGATCGGCCGCGTGGAGGACGCGTGACGTTCCTTCTCGTGATGAAGAAGGATCTGCGGCTCTTCGTGCGCGACGCGCGCTTCCTCGCGACGCTGGCGCTCTTCAGCGCGTCGCTCGTTCTCATCCTGAGCGTCGCGTTCGGCCCCGTCTTCACCGAGCCGCCGCGCCTCGCGGCCGCCACGGTGTGGGCCGCGCTCTTCTTCGCCGGGGTGCTCGGGCTGACGCGTTCGCTCGAGCTGGAGGGCGAATCGGGGGCAGGGGACGCGCTTCGCCTCTCGGGCGCCGACCCGTTCTCGCTCTACCTGGGGAAGACGCTCGCCAACTTCGCGCTCCTGGCCGCGGTCTTCATCCTTCTCCTTCCGCTCACCGCGATCTTCTTCGACGTGGGCACGCTCCAGGCGCTCCCCGGAGTGCTCGGCGTTGCCGCCCTCGCGCTCATCGGATATAGTGCATGGGGAACGCTCTTCGCCGCCTTGGCCCGGGGCCTCCAGGCCCGGGAGCTCCTCCTGTCGGTTCTCTTGTTTCCTTCCCTCGTTCCCCTCTGGATCGGCGCGGTCAAGCTGACGCACGCCTACTGGGGCGGAGTGCCGGTGTCGGAAGTGAAGGACTGGACCAAGGTGATGGCGGTGATGGACGTCCTGGGGCTCGCCCTCGCGGCGTGGCTCTACGAAGCGGTTCAGGAGGCGGGAGAATGACGCGAGACGTTCCACTCTGGTGGCGCCAAGGCGCGCGCTGGGTATGGATCCTGGCGGCCGTGCTCGTGGCCGCGTCTCTCTGGATGGTGACGCGCGCCCCGATCGAGCGGATCATGGGACCGGTCCAGAAGATCGTCTACATCCACGTCCCGAGCGCCATCGTCACGCTCCTCGCGTTCGGCGTCACGTTCGGGGCCGGGATCGCCTACCTCGCGACCAAGCAGTGGATCTGGGACGCGATCGGCGCGGCGTCGTGCGAGGTCGGACTCGTCTTCGCGTCCGTCGTCATGATCACGGGTCCCTTGTGGGCCCGCTCCGCCTGGAACACGTGGTGGACCTGGGAGCCGAGGCTCACCACGTTCCTCATCCTCTGGATCCTGTACGCTGGATACCAGATCATCCGCAGCTCGCTCAAGTCGGGATCCAAGCGCACGATCTCGGCGGTCATGGGGATCGTCTTCTTCGTGAATCTTCCGATCGTCTGGAAGTCGGTCGAGTGGTGGCGCGGGGCACTCCATCCCCAGAAGGTCACCATGGCGCCGGACATGCGCCAGGTGCTCCTCTTCGGGATGCTCGCGTGGTTCGTCGTCTACGTGGCCGCGTTCGAGCGAAGGCTCAGGCTGGAGTGGGCCCGCGAAGCCGCGTCGCGCGAGGCGTACGCAGAAGCCGACTCAGCGCTTCTCGAGGCCCGCATCCGATGACCTACGCCATCATCGCCTACGTCGTGAGCCTTCTCCTCTGGATCGTCTACCTGCTCGCGCTAGGGCGGCGCCTCAAGAGCGCGCTCGAGCGTCGCTGAGGGAGCCCCGTGCGAGATCACTTCCTGGAGTTCGAGATTTCGCCGGAGCTGGTACACGAGATGATCGAGGGTGGGGAGGACCTCATCCTCCTCGACGTCCGCGACGACTGGGAGTGGGAGCACGCGCAGCTCGAGGGCGCGATCCACATCCCGCTCGACGAGCTCGAAGCGCGCATCGAGGAGCTGGATCCCCGGAGCGAGACCATCGTCTACTGCCACCACGGCGACCGGAGCGTCGACGGCTGTCTGCGGCTCTGGGAGCACGGCTTCCGCAAGGTGCGGAGCCTGACCGGCGGGATCGAGGCCTGGTCGGAGCTGATCGACCCGACGGTGCCTCGGTACTAGCTCAGCGCCCCACGTTCGACACGCGCCCCGGAACGCCGTCCCCCGCGTAGCCCGTCAGCTCCATGTAGCCCTCCACCTCCTGGTCCGGATCCGCCTCCTGTTCCTTTCCTTCGACGTATCCCTCCCAGTACGCCACGCGCGTGCTTCGCTCCGTGGTCAGCTCCTGGTCGCTGAGCGCGGCCGAGATCTGGAGCCGTAGCGGACTCTCCCCCTGGGGCTGGATGTTGATGTCCCAGGAGAGCGGGTAGCGGGCTCCGGTCTTGGCGCTCGTCCAGTAGCGGAGCGCGTTCATGGTGACCTCGTCGCGCGTGAAGGTCCGCACGCGCCCCGCGCGGTCCACGATGCCGCCGAAGAGAAAGGAGGTCGCGCCCGTGCGGTCGCGCATCCGGTAGAGCATCACGGAACGGCCGTCCTTCAGCCGAAGCCCGAACCAGTCCCAGCCCTTGAGCGTCGAGTCGTACGCGCCGCCGCTCCATTCGTGGTCGTACCAGGCGGTGCCGCGCACGTCGCGGGCAGGCGCTCCCGGCCCGGTATACGTGCCCCTCGCGCGCATCCGTGGATCGCTGTGATAGCGCGAGAAGGACGTGCCCGAGGCGTTCTTCGCCGAGAAGTACTGGGGACCCCACGCGACCGGTTGTGGGCGGCTCGGCGTGAGATCGAGCGAGAGCTCGCCGAGATCGCCGGCGGCGTGGACCCGGAACGCGCCCGAGGGGAGCCGTTTCAGCGACCAATCGCGGATCCAGACATGGAGATCCGTGCTGTCGGCCCCCGCGAGCGCCACCGACGCGCGTCCGATGCGCTCGTCGAAGCGGTAGAAGCGCGACTTCAGGTCCGAGAGCGCGTAGTGGGCGAAGTAGATGTCGCCGGGGCGCCAGGCGCTTCGAAGCTCGGGCAGCGCCGCTGCCGCGACGTCGATGCGCGCGCGGAAGAACGTCACCTGGAATCCCATGCTCCGGCCGTCGCCGTCGTCGAGCCGCCCGGTCAGGTACCACCATTCGAGTGGCGAGCCCGGGTGCGCGCCGTGCGCGCGGGGGAACGTCGTCGCGTCGCGTGCGTTCATCGGATCGAACGGAGCCTTCGCCGCGCCGCCGAGCGCCAGCGCAAGCACGACCAGGGCG
>DATEOQ010000089.1:0-8405 GCA_035273905.1 Candidatus Eiseniibacteriota bacterium
TCTAGCGAAGT
Organism: Candidatus Eiseniibacteriota bacterium; assembly: GCA_035273905.1. Taxonomy (GTDB): domain Bacteria; phylum Eisenbacteria; class RBG-16-71-46; order SZUA-252; family SZUA-252; genus WS-9. The sequence continues at coordinate 12 of DATEOQ010000089.1, forward strand.
TCTAAGTGTCCCAAGATCAAGTGAGCCATGGGCTAAGGCTGCCACCGGCCTAGAGGCGACTCGCTCTGGGACGAGTTTGGCGGGAGCATCGCACTATCCGCAACTCGCCCCGGTGCGAGCTCGAACAACCGCACGGTCGTGCGGAAAGCGGCACTCGCCCCGGGGCCAGTTCGAATGACCGGACGGTCGTGCGGAAAGAGGCAGCTCGCCCCGGGGCCAGTTTCGGACGGTTGCGGGGAAAGAGGCAACTCGCCCCGGGGTGGCGATTCATCTCCCCCAGAGCCGTCGGGGGCCGCCCACCGAGGACCACCGCCTCCTTCGTTGACGGCGCGCAACCTTTGGTTGATGTCGCTCCAGGACGCTGGCGCACGTCGACTTGCAGCGCGTCTCGAGCGAAAACGCTCTTGAGACCGTCGACGCATGGCTGCGGTCGTGACGCCGCCCTGTGAGACTCAGGTCGCGCTAAGTCACTGTCAAAACTTCGGATGCCGGCCAAGCCATGCATCGGCACGTGCATTGCGATAGCGAATCCGCGTCGGCGGCCCGGCGCTGGAAGGACCCCTCACCGGACCCGGTAGGCCCGCAGCTGGGCCGCACGACTCAAGACCCGGCGCAATGGGCCAGCAGCACCGGAGCACCGGAGCACCGAAGCACCGAAGCACCGAAGCACACCTATAGAAGTGAAGGCGGGGCGTCCTCTGTTTGGGGGAGAACACTGCGGAGTCGGGGCCGCGGTGTGGTGAAGCCGAGGAGGCGAAGAGGCGCCCCGCCATGAACTTGGGGCTCAGTCCGCAGCCGCCGCAGGCGCCATCGAGCGCCCCGGAGGGCAGCGTCGACGGGCCCCTTCTGTCGTCCCGCCAACCGCTCCAGCCCGGCACACCGCCAACCCCCACAAACCGCCCGCCCAACCCTGCCGCCGACCCCCCTTTCCTCATTGACCCACGGGCAGCCCTTGGGTACTCTCTCCCGCTCGAAGTCGGCGTGTTGGTTGATTCTGCAGATCGGGGCCCGCTCGCGCGCGCCCCCGCGCAGGCAGAGCGCGGAGGCCGGAAGTGACCGACAAGGAACCCAACAAGGTCACGGACTGGCGGCAGATCGGTCTTCTGACGTCGATTCCGTTCATTCTCGCGCTGGCTCCCATCGTCGGGTATTTCCTCGGGAAATTCCTCGATCAGAAGTTCCGAACGACCTGGCTCAGCTTCGTGCTGATGGCGCTGGGGTTCGTGGCGGGAGTCCGCGAGACGATCAAGATCGTGAAGATGTCCCAATCGGAGGATTGACCCCCCTGATCCGTAACGAGAACGTCGCAACCAATCCGCTCGCTCGCGCGATGTGGATGTCCTGGCTCGCAGCCCTCGCGCTCGCCGGACTCCTCCTTCCGCGCACTCCCGGCGTCGCCCTTGCGATCGTCGCCGGGCAGAGTCTGATGGCGATCAACTTCTTCTTTCTCGACAAGCTTGTGAAACTCTTCACACACGCCATGGCGCCCCGCACCGGCAACCGCCAGATCCCGGGGCGCTTCTTCGCCTTCGCGACACTCAAAGTTTTCCTTGTCTATGGCGGCGCGTTCGCGCTGATCCGGACCCAGGCCGTTCCGTTCCTGCCGCTCGTGGGCGGACTGTCGCTCCTGCTCCTCGTTCTCTTCCTCCAGTCCCTCATGCGGGCCGCGGGCTACGCGGCCTCTCCGTTCGCGCGGCGGGCACCACAAACAGCGGCTACCTCCGGGAATGCCGCCAAGCTTGCCGCGTTCTTCTTCACCCTCGCGCTCCTCGCGGCGCCGGTCGTGGCGCATGCCGGCGACACGGCGACTCAGGCCGCGCCCGTCCAGCTCGCGCAGCACGATCCCGCGCAGCCGACGACGCCCGCGAACCCTGAGACCGCGACGCAAAGCGAAGCCGCCGCGACGGCCCACGGCGAGGCCCACGGCGAAGGCGCCGCCGGCGCCGAGCACTCTGAAGGGGGCGAGGCGCACCTCCCGAACTGGATCGTGATCCTCAACGACTACTTCCCGGACAATCCCGTCGTCCACTGGATGCACGAGAACGAGTACCTCGTGTTCGCGTGGCTCGCGGGACTGGTCTTCCTCGTCTTCACCTGGTTCGCCATGCGGAAGCCGACGCTCGTTCCGGGGACGCTCCAGAACGGGATCGAGTGGATCGTGGAGAGCATGGAGGACGTCTGCGGCGGGATGCTGGGGAAGCACCTTCCCAAGTACTTCCCGTTCATCATGGCGATCTTCTTCTACATCCTCACCATGAACCTGATCGGGATCATCCCGGGCTTCAAGTCGTCCACGTCGACCCTGGACGTGACGCTGGCCCTCGCGCTCATCACGTTCCTCTACGTGCAGATCAACGGCATCATCAACCTGGGGCCGCTCGGCTACCTCGACCACCTCGCCGGCTCGCCGCGCGACATCGTTGGGTTCGCCATGCTGCCCGTGATGATCCCGGTGCACATCCTGGGAGAGCTGGTGAAGCCGGTGAGTCTCTCCTGTCGTCTCTTCGGGAACATCTTCGGCGAGGACACGCTGATCGTGGTCTTCGTCGGTGTCGCGGCGCTCGCGCTCAAGGCGAGCCTCACGGCGCTCGCGGTGCCCCCGATGGCCGGGATCACCGCGCTCTTCATGCTGCTCCAGACGCTCACGGCCATCGTCCAGGCTCTGATCTTCTCGCTGCTCACCACCGTCTACCTGTACATGATGCTCCCGCACGAGGCGCACGCGCACGGAGAGACGGAGCACGAACACGCGTAACCCCAACCCACGGAGGAAGCACAGATGAATTTCGCCGCCACACTCGGCCTCGCGCTCCCGATCGGGATCGGTCTGGCCGCCATCGGTTCGGGCGTCGGTCTCGGCTTCATGGGCCGCGGCGCGATGGAGGCCATGGGCCGCCAGCCGGAAGTGCTGCCGAAGATCCAGGTCGCCATGATCATCGGCTTCGGCTTCATCGAGGCGCTCACGATCTACGCGTTCGTCACGATGTTCTTCCTCCAGGGGAAGATCCAGTAACCGATCGGAGCCGGGCGCCACGCGCGCCCCTCCGGTCCGGGAAGGGCCTATGAACCAATTCGTCCACTGGAATCAGCTTCTGGCGCATGCCCTGAGCTTCGTCGTCTTCTATTTCCTCGTGCGCATGGCGTTCGCGGCGATCATCTATCCGCCGATGAAGGAGCGCCGCGATAAGATCAAGGCCGAGTTCGAGCGCATCGAGTCGGAGAAGGCGGCCGCCGAGCGGCTACGCCAGGAGTACGAGGGTCACATCAAGCGGATCGAGGCCGAGAGCCGCGAGCGCATCCAGAACGCGGTCACGGAAGGGCAGAAGGTCGCCGCCGAGATTCGCGAGATCGCGCGCAAGGAGGCCCAGGACAACCTTCAGCGCGCCCGCGAGGAGATCGCGCGGGAGCACGAGAAGGCCGCGGCCAAGCTCAAGGGCGAGGTCGTGGAGCTGGCCATGGAGATCGCGGGCAAGGTGGTGCGCGAGGAGCTGACGGCCGACAAGCATCGCCGGCTCGTCGACGGCTTCCTCACGGAGCTGGAGCAGGCGCGGTGATCTCGGTCACGCTGGCCCGCCGCTACGCGCGGGCGCTCCTCGCTCTCGCGCAGAAGCAGAACGAGGTTCCGCGCACGGAGGCGGAGCTTCAGGCGGTGGCGGAGCTCTTCCGGAAGGACCCCCGCGCCCGGCGCTTCTTCGAGAGCCCGAACATCTCCCGCGAGGAGAAGACTCGGTTCCTCGAAGAGCGCCTGATGCCGCTGGTGGGAAAGCCGCTCTACGGGCTCTTCCACGTGCTCCTGCGCCGGCGGCGTCTCGATCATCTCGTCGCGATCGCGGAGGAGTTCGAGAAGCTCGCGGAGAAGGCCCAGGGGATCACGCACGCGACCGTGCGCACCGCCGCTCCGATCACGGACGTTCAGGCGGACCGGCTCACGAAGATCCTCACGCAGCGCGTCGGAGGAACGATCGAGCTCACACGCGAGGTGGACCCGTCCCTGCTCGGGGGCGCGGCCGTCTCATTGGATCACAAGGTCATCGACGGCACCCTCGCCACGGAGCTTCGGCGCATCCGCCGGGCGCTCCTCCAGGCCAGGATTCCAGGTAGGGGATAACGCATGGCATTCAAGCCCGAGGAAGTCAGTTCGGTTCTAGAGCAAGAGCTCGAGAAGTACGAGTCCCGGCTCACGATGGAGAGCGTCGGGACGGTGCTCCAGGTCGGCGATGGAATCGCGCGCGTCTGGGGTCTCGACGACGCGATGGCCGGGGAGCTCGTGCTCTTCCCCGGGGACGTGACCGGCGTGGTCCTCAATCTCGAAGAGGACAACGTGGGCTGCGCCCTTTTCGGCTCCACCGAGACGATCAAGCAGGGCGACGCGGTCCGCCGCACCAACCGCCTGGCATCCGTGCCGGTCGGCGACGCGATGACCGGCCGCGTGATCAACGCGATCGGCGAAGCGATCGACGGCAAGGGCCCCATCGTCACGAACGACTTCCGTCCGCTCGAAGGCAAGGCGCCGGGCGTGGTCGACCGCCAGCCCGTGAATCAGCCCGTGCAGACGGGGCTCAAGGCCATCGACTCGATGATCCCGATCGGCCGCGGACAGCGCGAGCTCATCATCGGCGACCGCCAGACCGGCAAGACCGCGGTCGCGATCGACACGATCCTGAACCAGAAGGGCACCGGCATCCGCTGCATCTACGTCGCGGTGGGCCAGAAGGACTTCACGGTCGCGAAGGTCGTGAAGATCCTCCAGGACGCTGGCGCCATGGAGTACACGACCGTCGTCACGGCCGGCGCCTCGGAAGCGGCGCCGCTCCAGTACATCGCCCCGTTCACCGGCTGCGCCATCGGCGAGGACGTCCGCGACCGCGGCGGCCACGCGCTCGTGATCTACGACGATCTCTCGAAGCACGCGGCGGCGTACCGCCAGCTCTCGCTGCTGCTCCGCCGGCCGCCGGGCCGCGAGGCGTTCCCGGGGGACGTCTTCTATCTCCACTCGCGTCTCCTCGAGCGCGCCGCGAAGATGAACGATCCGCTCGGCGCGGGCTCGCTCACGGCGCTTCCGATCATCGAGACCCAGGCGGGCGACGTCTCGGCGTACATCCCGACCAACGTCATCTCGATCACGGACGGACAGATCTTCCTCGAGAGCGACCTCTTCTACTCCGGCGTCCGCCCCGCGATCAACGTCGGTATCTCGGTGTCGCGCGTCGGCGGCAAGGCGCAGACCAAGGCCATGAAGAAGGTGGCCGGACGCCTCCGTCTCGACCTCGCCCAGTATCGCGAGCTCGCGGCGTTCGCGCAGTTCGGCTCCGACCTCGACAAGGCGACGCAGGCGCAGCTCACGCGCGGCGAGCGCATGGTCGAGCTCCTGAAGCAGGGCCAGTACCAGCCGCTGTCGGTGGAGCGCCAGGTGGCGATCATCTACGCAGGCACGAACGGCTATCTCGACGATCTGCCCACGACCTCGATCCGTCCCTTCGAGCAGGGCTTCTACGAGTACCTCGACAAGGAATTCGCCGACCTCATGCACGAGCTCCGCGCCAAGTACGAGCTGACGGACGCGAGCGAGGCCAAGCTGAAGAAGGCGATCGAGGCGTACAAGGCCGTGTTCCAGAAGAGCATCAAGAAGAGCTAGTGGCCACACTCCGCGACATCCGCCGCCGCATCCGGTCCGTCCGGTCGACGGCGCAGATCACGAAGACCATGAAGATGGTCTCGGCGGCGAAGCTCCGCCGGGCGCAGACCGCGCTCGAGTCGGCGCGCCCCTACGACCAGGAGCTCAAGAAGGTGCTCGCGAATCTCGCGAGCGCGTCCGGCGACTCGCTCACCCCGGTGTTCGTGCCTCGCGAGGTGAAGCGCCGAGCCCTCATCGTCATCACGTCGGACCGCGGCCTGAGCGGCGCGTTCAACGTGAACCTGATCAAGGCGACCGAGGGCCGGCTCCGCGCGGGCGGAGCGCCGATCGCGCTCGTCACGCTCGGACGCAAAGGGGCCGACTACTTCCGCCGGCGGAACGCATCCGTGCTCGTCTCCAACACGGAGCTGGGCGGCGTGGCCTCGTGGAAGATGGCGGAGGAGCTGAGCCGCGATCTCACGGCCCGCTTCCTCGCAGGCGAGATCGACGAGGTCGACCTCGTGTTCACCCATTTCCAGAGCGCGCTCGTCCGGTCCATCGTGATCGAGCCGTTCCTCCCGCTCGGCCGCAGCGAGACGGCCGAGACCGTGCAGACGCTCGACTACATCTTCGAGCCGTCGCCCGAGGCGATCCTCGAGAAGATCGTGCCGTACTACCTCGCGATGCGTCTCTACATGGCGCTCGCCGAGTCCGCCGCGTCGGAGCACAGCGCGCGGATGGTGGCGATGGGCTCGGCCACGAAGAACGCGAACGAGATGATCCAGAATCTGACGCTCCACATGAACCGCACCCGGCAGGCCACGATCACGCGAGAGCTGGTGGAGATCGTGGCGGGCGCCGAAGCGCTCAAGTAGGAAAGGAACCATGGCGACCGCGACGACCAACGGCAGCGGCAAGAACGTCGGGCACCTGATCCAGGTGATCGGCCCGACGGTGGACGTGCGCTTCGATCCGCAGCATCTACCGCCCATCAACACCGCGCTCCTCATCGAGGACGCGGAGAAGGGCATCCATCTCACGGTGGAGGTGGCCCTCCACATCGGCGACGAGGTCGTGCGCTGTGTGGCGATGGCCTCGACCGACGGGCTCGTGCGCGGCATGGCCGTGGTCGACACGGGGGCTCCGATCTCCGTGCCGGTCGGCCGCCAGACGCTGGGGCGCGTGTTCAACCTACTCGGCGAGCCGATCGATCAGGGCGCTCCGGTGGCCGATCCGGGCAAGCGGCTCCCGATCCACCGCGCGCCGCCCTTGTTCGAAGAGCAGGAGACGGTCACGCGGATCTTCGAGACCGGCATCAAGGTCGTCGACTTCCTGGCCCCGTACGCGAAGGGCGGCAAGATCGGCCTCTTCGGCGGCGCGGGTCTCGGCAAGACGGTCATTCTCCAAGAGCTCATCCGCAACATCGCCACCGAGCACGGCGGCTTCTCGGTCTTCTCCGGCGTCGGCGAGCGCACCCGCGAGGGGAACGACCTCTGGCTCGAAATGAAGGAGTCGGGCGTCATCGACAAGACGGTGATGGTGTTCGGCCAGATGAACGAGCCGCCCGGAGCGCGTCTCCGCGTGGCGCTCACGGGCGTGACGATGGCCGAGTACTTCCGCGACGAGGAGAACCAGGACGTGCTCTTCTTCGTGGACAACATCTTCCGGTTCACGCAGGCGGGCTCGGAGGTGTCGGCGCTCCTCGGCCGCATGCCGAGCGCGGTGGGTTACCAGCCGACGCTCGCGACCGAGATGGGCGCACTTCAAGAACGCATCACCTCGACCAAGAAGGGCTCGATCACCTCGGTGCAGGCGATCTACGTGCCCGCCGACGACCTGACCGACCCGGCTCCGGCCACCACGTTCACGCATCTCGACGCGACCACGGTGCTCTCGCGCCGGATCGCCGAGCTGGGCATCTACCCGGCCGTGGATCCGCTCGACTCCACATCGCGAATCCTCGACCCGAACATCGTCGGCGAGGAGCACTACAACCTCGCCCGCCAGGTCCAGACGATCCTTCAGCGCTACAAGGACCTCCAAGACATCATCGCGATTCTGGGCATGGATGAGCTCTCGGAGGACGACAAGCTCATCGTGACCCGCGCGCGCAAGATCCAGCGCTTCCTCTCGCAGCCGTTCTTCGTCGCGGAGCCGTTCACCGGGACGCCCGGCCGGTACGTGAAGCTCGAGGACAACATCCGCTCGTTCCGGGACATCGTGAACGGCAAGTGCGATCACATCCCCGAGCAGGCGTTCTATATGGTGGGAACGATCGACGAGGTCTACCAGCGCGCCGAGCAGATGGGCGTCGGGGCCGCGGCCTAGGTGGCCGACACCCCGTTCACGTTCCGCCTCGTCACGCCGCAGCGCCTCCTCATGGAGGCCGAGGTGACGTCGCTCCAGGTCCCCGGATCCGAGGGGTACCTGGGCGTGCTCGCGCACCACGCCCCGCTCATCACGGCCCTCCGCCCGGGGCGCCTCGACGTCCGTGACGCGAAGGGCGCGATGCAGAGCTACGCCGTGAGCGGAGGCTTCCTCGAGGTCTCCAACAATCGCGCGACCGTGCTCGCCGACACCGCGGAGCGGAAGGACGAGATCGACGTCGCGCGAGCCGAGGCGTGCGTGAAGCGCGCCGAGGAGCGTCTCCGGGCCGACTCCGGCTCCGCACACGGCGGCGGCACGGCGACCGCGACCGTCATCGACAAGGAGCGCGCCCAGCGCGCGCTCGAGCGCGCGAAGAACCGGCTCCACGTCGCGCGCGGCTGATGTCGTGCGGG
>DATEOQ010000090.1:0-2600 GCA_035273905.1 Candidatus Eiseniibacteriota bacterium
CGCCGGTGCCACCCGGCCCTCGAGCAGGCCCAGCTCCCGGAGCCGAGTCGCGATGTCACGGAACCGCGCGCGCGAGAGGACCGAGCGAAGGACGGACTGGGTGCGGCCGAGCCCCGTGTAGTGGGTCCACGTACGCCAGCGCGCTCCCCCGATCGTCGGCTGGTCCGGGTCCAATTCCCAGGGGTGCACGTTCACGACGAGCGGCCGTTGCCGCCTCAAGTGCTCTCGGGCGGCGAAGCGCGAGATCCAGGAAGGCCAGAGACGGAGGTAGGCGCCCGCGAGCACCGGCACGCGCCAGGAGCCGAGGCCCAGCGTGGGGAGCGGAAATTCGGGAAGGGATCGCTTCAGACCGTGGACCATCGCGGGCCGGTCGGGTCCTTCCGGGTAGCCGTAACGCCGGCGCCGGATCGGATAGATGCTCGAATCGTAGGCGTAGCCCGTCTCCGCCAGCACGTCGAGGGCCCACAGCGTCGACTGCCCGATGCTGTAGCTGGGCGCGCGGAATCCGAGCACCGCGCGACCCGACAGATCCTCGAGCAGGGCCTTCGAGTCGCGCGCGTCTTCCGTGAAGGACTCCGGGGACTGCTCCGTGAGCATCCGATGCTCCATTCCGTGCGACGCGACCTCGTGACCACGCTGCGCGATCTCGCGAACGAGCTGCGGATGGCGGTGCGCGACCCAGCCGAGGACGAAGAAGGTCGCTGTGGCGCCGACCTCCTCGAACAGGTCGAGGAGGCGCTTCGTGTTCCCCTCCACGCGCGACGGCCAGCGATCCCATCCGGATCGGGGCGCGTGCTGCGCGAACGCCTGGACCTGGAAATAGTCCTCCACGTCCACGCTCATCGCGAACGGCGGCTCGGGTCCCATGAGACGTGAAGGATAGTGGGCGGACGCCGGGGGTGGAAGGGCCTCGAACGGGAGGCCGAGCGGAGGGATCTAGGGGAGGACCACGATCTGCTTGATCTCGCGTCCGGTTGGCGCTTCGAGGATTGCGTTGTAGAGCCCCGGGGCTACCTTGTTCCCCGCGTAGGACTGGCAGGCCCAGGCTACCGTCTGCTCCCCTGCCGGCAGGACCTCGTTCAGGAGCTCGATCACGAGCCGTCCGTTCAGGTCGTAGATCGTCAGGCGGGCCGGTCCGGGCGATCCATCCTTGGCTCCGGCCTGGAAGCGGAACGTGACGTGGTCGATGGCGGGGTTCGGGTAGCCGATCATATCCGCGGATTCGACCGTCGTCGGATTCACGCCCCCGATCTTCATGGCGAAGTTGGAATAGCCCGAGCAGTTCGGGATCTCGTCGCACGTGCGGACCATGTAGTAGTACACCGTTCCCGAATCGAGGCCCGTCATCGTGAACGACTCGTGCGTCCCCGCGACGCGCGGCGTGGGAATGGATCCCCCCACGGGCGTCGCGAGGTTCGTCCACCAGTCCGTCGAGTCCGCCGGCTGGGATCCCGCGAGCGGCTGCAGCGAGTAGCGAATCATGTACATGCTCGCGGTTCCGCTATTCCCGTCGTCCCCTGGAGCGGTCCAGTGGAGCACGACGTCGGCGGCGCCCGCCGTCCGAGGGACGGCGAGCGCGACGACGACGAGCGCGGCGAAGAGCGCGCCCGCGACGGCGAAGCGGCGAGGGCTAGAAATCGAAGGCACGGTGCTCCTCCAGTTCCGCAACGGCGAAGCCCATCGGACCCTGCGGGCCGAGCGAGAGATCTCGGACGGCCGCGGGCGCGATCGTGTCCGCCGGCGTTCCGCTCACCACGTTCGAGATCAACGAGGCGTTCCCCCGCTCGTCGCTCACCTTCATGGCGACGTAGTAGAGTTGCCCGGTGGCCAGACCGGTCAGGTTGAAGTTCTGCACGGTTCCGGCGACCTGCGGAGCCGGCTCGCCCGTGGCCGCGGTGGCGGACGCGAAGTTCGCCGAGGTGATCGCTGACGTGGAATAGCGGACGTCGTAGCTCGCTGCCGTGCCGGTGGTGTTGTCGTCGCCGGTGCTCGTCCAGCGGAGCGAGAGCGAGGTCGTTCCGACGCCCACGACGGCGAGCGTGCCGATGGCCGCCGGCGCCACGAGGTCGCCCGACGTCGATTTCTGCGCGAGGTTCGAATAGCCCGACCAGTTCGGCACTTCGTCTCCCGTTCGAACCATGAAGTAGTACGTGCTCACCGGCGCGAGGCCACGGACCCTCATCGAGTCGATCTGTCCGGGATTGCTCGGAAACGGCTCCCCGGTCACCTGCGTCGCTCCGTTCCACCACGTGGTGGTGTCGGTGCCCGTGATTCCGATGGTGCGATAGCGGATGTCGTAGATGCTCGCGCGTCCGCTCGAACCATCGTCACCAGGGGCGGTCCACTGAAGCACAACAGACGAATCGGGATTCACCTGGCCGCGGGCGGGCGGAGCCGCGAAGACGAGAAGGGCCAGGAAGACGAGGCCGGCGAGGCCTCCGGTGCGAAACGATGGGAGAACGTTGGTCGTGCGGCGGATGCTGTGTCTCGGGTGCGATGCCAGTCGCCTCATGGATGTCCTCCCCGTTCCGTCCGGCGCGTCTCGGGGAGGCGCGCGGGCGCTCAAGGATCCATGGCGGCCCGGCCGGCAAGCTCGCGTG
>DATEOQ010000091.1:0-3024 GCA_035273905.1 Candidatus Eiseniibacteriota bacterium
CGAAGGGCGCGCCACGCCTTGAGCGCTCCGCGGCGCGGGCGCGTGCGCCCCGCTTCCCATCCCATGATGGTCTGCGGCGAGACGCCGACGAGCTGGGCGTAGACGAGCCGGCTCATGCCGAGCTTGCTCCGGTGCTTCTTCACCCACTTGGGTGAGAAGCGAACCTGCGGTCCACCCTCGTCCTCGTCCTCGTCTTCGCGAGCGGCGGGGCCGCTGCGCGTCCCTCGCGCCACGTGTTTCGCACGCGCTTCGAGCTCGTTGATGCGGCGCCGCGATTCCGCGAGCAGGCGCCTGGTCTGGTTGAGCTGCTTCTTCATGGAGCTCAGCTCCTGCTTGGTCTCTTTGCGCGCGAGGCGTCTGATCTCGGCGCGAAGCACGCCCATCACGTTCGGCACGTCATCCTCCTTGGGAGATCCGCCATGTGGCGGGATCAGTCTCGTGTCGGGTAAAACCGCTCGTTGCCGAGCGCCATGCGCTGGAGCTTGCCGCAGGGACCGGACGCCGCTCCTTCCTGTTGCCGCCGGGCGAGCCGCTCCACGAATCCGCCGATGCCCGATGCGTCGGCATAGCGGAGAAGCCCCCCGCGGAACGGCGGGAATCCGGTTCCCATCACCATGGCCAGATCGACGTCCTCCGGCCGGTCCACCACGCGCTCGTCGAGCGCCAGCGCGGCTTCGTTCACCATCGCGTCGATCAGCCGGTTCTTGATCTCCTCCGGCGGCACCGGAGTCGTATTCTTCGAGCTCAGGTCGCGCAGTGACGGATTGACGCCGTCGCGCCCGCTCTTGTCGTAGCGATAGAAGCCCAGGCCCGACTTCTTGCCGAGCGCGCCCGCGGCGGCGAGCCGGTCCAGCAGCGCCGTCGAGCCGATCCGGCTCCCGAACGCCTCCTCGAGCACGTGCGCCACCTTGCGCGCCACGTCGAGCCCGATCTCGTCGAGGAGCGCGAGCGGGCCCATGGGCATGCCGAAGCGCTTCAGCTCCTTGTCGATGAGCGGGATGTCGCACCCACGCTCCACCAGCCCCACGGCCTCGCTCAGGTAGGGCATGAGCACGCGGTTCACGAGGAAGCCGGGCGCGTCGCGCACGAGGACCGGCGTCTTCTTGATCCGCCGCGTCAGCGCGAGCACCGTGTCGAGGGCGTCCTGGTCGGTGTCGTCGGTGCGAATCACCTCGACCAGCGGCATCCGCGCCGCCGGATTGAAGAAGTGCATGCCGACGAGGCGTCCCGGCCTCTTGAGGCTTCGGCCCATGGCCTTCACCGACAGTGAGGACGTGTTCGTCGCGAGCACGACCTGATCGGAGGTTTGGGCTTCCACGTCTTTCAGCAGCGATTGCTTGATGCCAAGGTCCTCGATGACCGCTTCGAGCACGACGTCCACGCGCGCGAGCCCGCCCAGGTCGAGCGCGGGCTCGATCCGGTCCATGGCGCGCTCCATCTCCGCCTGGGTGATGCGCCGCTGCTTGACCTCGCGCGCGAAGAGCGACTGCGCGTGGCCGAGCGAGTGGAGGATCGGCTCCGGCTTGATGTCGCGGAGCCGAACGCGCAGGCCGATGCGGGTGAAGAGATACGCGATCTCGCCTCCCATCGTCCCGGCGCCGAACACGGCCGTGAAGTCGACGGGATTCGCGCGCGGCGCGTGCGGGATCCGCTTCGCCTCCTCGCTCATCGAGAAGATCCGCCGGAGGTTGATCGACTCGGGCGTGAAGAGGAGCTTCGCGACCGCCTTCCGCTCGATGCGAAGTCCCTCGTTGAAGGGCTTGCCCGCGGTCGCTCCGAGGACGCGGATGATCTCGGATGCGGCTGGATAGTGCCCGCCCGTCTGGCGCAGCGCGGTCTTGCGTGCCTGGCTCAGCACGAAGCCGCGGAGCGGCGGCATTCCGAGGAGGCGCTCGGCGAAGGGCGGCCCCTTCCGGCGCGGCGGCTTCGATTGCTTCAGCATCGACTCGGTCCAGTCGACCACGCGCTGCACGAATCGCTCGTGCGGCAGGCAATCGTCGACGAGACCGATGCGGCGCGCTTTGTAGCAATCGAGAGAGCGCCCCGTCAGGATGAGATTGAGCGCCTGGGGCAATCCCACGAGACGCGGCAGTCGCTGCGATCCACCAAATCCCGGGAGGATGCCGAGCCTCACCTCCGGAAGTCCAATGGCGGTGGATCGCGCGTCGGAGGCGATGCGATGGCGGAACGCGAGCGCGAGCTCCGTCCCGCCGCCGAGGCAAGGACCGTCGATCGCCGCCACGGTCGGATACCCGAGCTTCGCGATCTCCTCGAACAGCTCCTGCGCGTCCTTCGCCTTGGCTTCGGCCTGCTGGGGCGAGGTGAGCGCGTCGAATTCCTTCACATCCGCGCCGGCGATGAACTGCCCTTCCTTGCCCGACGCGAGCACGAGCGCGCGCGGCGGCATCTTCCGGAGCTTGAGCGCGGCAAGGGCTCGCTGGAGTGAATCGAGGGAGCGCGAGTCGAGCAGGTTCACCTTGCGGTCGTGATCGTGGAACCAGAGGATCACGACCCCCGACGGAAGCGACTCGAGCCGGAACGGTCCGAACTCGGAGGGATGCGTGTCCGGCTCGCGCTCGCGGATGGCGACTCTCACGAAACACGCTCCACGACCATTGCCACGCCCTGTCCCCCGCCCACGCAGAGCGCCGCCAGTCCCAGCGTGACGTCGCGGCGACGCATTTCGCGCATGAGCGTGAGGAGGAGGCGCGCGCCCGAAACACCCACCGGATGCCCGAGCGCGATGGCGCCGCCGTTCACGTTGAGTGTGGAGCGGTCCAGCTCGCCGATCGGAGCGTCGAGGCCAAGCTTCTCGCGGCAATACTTGGCCGATGCCATCGCGATCTCGTTCGCGATGACCTGGGCGGCGAAGGCCTCATTGATCTCGACGAGACCCAGATCCTTGAACTGGGCGCCGGCGCGCTCGAGCGCGACCGGAGTCGCGTGCGTCGGGCCGAGGCCCATGTGCGCGGGATCGAGACCGACCGCCGCCTGGCCGCGAATCCGTCCCGCCGGCTTCAGTCC
>DATEOQ010000092.1:0-3705 GCA_035273905.1 Candidatus Eiseniibacteriota bacterium
GCTTCTTCCATCGCGGCCGGCCCGAGAAGAGCTCCGCATCCCACCAGACCGTACCCGCCTCGAGCGCGATGCGCTCCGTATCGCCCATGCGCGGAAGGGCCCCGGCCAGGATCGGCATGACCCACCGAGTGACGAGCGCGCGGCGGATGGGTGGCACCAAGAAGACCATCGCGAGAGCGATCAGGATATAGAGGAGAAGCATGCTCGAATCACCCCTTGTTCCGGTCCCTGGAAAACAGCGCTAACTGCTATCGAGTATACAAGGTATCGGCACGAAGGCGGACGACCATGACTGGGGACGAAAGTTGGATGGACGGGGCTACTTTAGGCGCCTGGTCAGTCGGGTCCTGCGGGCTATTCGTACTGCCGTTTGATCTTTCCCCAGGTAGTCGAGACTACCGGAGTCCGGTAACACGTGGGGAACCCGTTGGAAGTCGGGAAGTCCTGCCCATAGAGCAGGGCGCCTGGGGGGTAGATGCTGGCACATGCCGAGCTGAATCCTGTGTAGGCGTCGGGACTGATGGTGCTGCTGCTCGCGATAAAGAAAGCCGGGGATCCCGAAACCGTGATCGAAAGCGTTCCCAGCTTGTACTTGCCAGGCGGCTTGGACTCTCCTGCCCGACCGATCCAGATGTCCGAGCCGGATGCGGCCATGGTCCCATCACCCACCGTGATGTTTGGGGTGTTGAACCCCATGGCGTCCGTCCAACTGTTCGCGACGACTTGCCCGCCTGACCAGCGAAGGAGGACCTGATAGGAGCCGATCGTCAGGGGCTCTGCCGAGCTGGTGCACGCAATGGTCGTCCCATCAGGGTTCTTGTCCGTCACGAAGTACACATCGAGATCGGTGGTTTGTTGGGTGACACAGTCGGGAGACGCCTCGAAGTTGCCACGATCGTACTCGAGGAAATAGTTGAGGCCGTCACCGTTGGAATCGAGATATAGCGTCTGGCACTGAACGGTGTGAGTGTGGGCGAGCAATGCCACCACGGGGATGATGAGCCGCGCGCGGTACGTCATTGGAATAGCTCCGGTGGACCCTGATGCTGCAAGACGGGCGGGAACTAACCTATAGTATAGCGCCCGATTGGGGTAACCAGGGAATCCCGGAGGAGCTTTGAACCCAAAGTCCCCCGCCAGAGTCGATACCGACATCCGCAGAGCCTCCACCCTGCCCTCCGCGTTCTACTCGGACCCGGCCATGTTCGACCAGATCCGGGAGCGTGTTTTCGTGCGCTCGTGGCAGTTCGTGGCGGATCTGGAGCGGGTGCGGGTGCCGGGGTCGGTCCATCCGGCGACGCTCCTCGAGGGGTTCCTCGACGAGCCGCTCCTCCTCACCCGGGACTCGAAGGACCAGCTCCACTGCCTCTCCAACGTCTGCACGCACCGGGGCAACCTGGTCTCGGAAGGCGATGCGGTCGCGCAGGTCCTCCGCTGCCGGTACCACGGTCGGCGGTTCACGCTCGACGGGCGGTTCCAATCGATGCCCGAGTTCGATGGCGCCGAGGGATTCCCCTCGGCCGCGGACAACCTGCCCAAGGTCCCGTACGCGGAATGGGAACGCTTCATCTTCGCGTCGCTGAATCCGGCGCACACGATCGACGAGCTTCTGAAACCGATGCGCGAGCGCTGCGACTTCCTTCCCATCCGCGAGTCCGCGTTCGACGCGACGCGCGCGCGCGAGTACGTCGTGCGCGCCAACTGGGCGCTCTACTGCGACAACTATCTCGAGGGGTTCCACATCCCGTTCATCCACGCCGCTCTCGCGGGGGCGCTCGATTACGGCAGTTACCGCACGGAGGTGTTCCCGCTCAGCAATCTGCAAGTGGGCGTCGCCGCTGACGGCGAGGACGCGTTCGATCTCCCCAAGGGCCATCCGGACCATGGCCAGCGGATTGGCGCCTACTACTGGTGGCTCTACCCCAACACCATGTTCAACTTCTACCCGTGGGGGATCTCGATCAATGTGGTCCGCCCACTCGCGGTGGACCGCACGAAGGTCCAGTTCCTCCCCTTCGTCCGGGACCCTTCCAAGCTCGACCGGGGCGCGGGGGCCGCGCTCGATCGCGTGGAGCGCGAGGACGAATCGGTGGTGGAGAGCGTCCAGAAGGGGGTTCGGTCCAGGCTTTATGACCGCGGGCGCTACTCGCCCACGCGAGAGCAAGGGGTCCACCACTTCCACCAACTCCTCATGGAATCGATGGCCGACGACGGGGCGACAGGCTAGGCTTCCAACGCTTTTCTCCCTCCCTCTGTCGAAACGAATACCTTTCGCATCACGTACCAAAGAGGCGAGCGTTCCCCCCAGGCGCGTTCCCCGCTCTCGAGCCCGTTTTCGCCAAGGAGTCGATCTCTATGCGGCACAAACGAGTTTCCGGCCTTCTCGGCCTTGCCGTGACGCTCCTTCTCGCGCCGACCGCGTATGCCCTCGAAGGCTTCGACCCGGCCACACCGGGCGGGGCGGACACGGACAGCTCGGACGGGCGCAGGGCCGCGACGCCCACGATCTCGGCCCATAGGCTGAACGGAAGCGGCGACGTCCACCTCGACGGCAAGCTCGACGAGCCTGCCTGGAAGGACGTCCCCGCGGCGCGCGGATTCCGCCAGTGGGACCCGGACCGCGGCGCCGAGCCGTCGGAGCAGACGGTGTTCAAGGTGGTCTATGACGAGGACGCGGTCTACTTCGGGATCGCCTGCCTCGAGAAGGATCCGTCGAAGATCGTCGCCAAGCTCTCCCGGCGCGATCGTGACGCGGGCTGCGACCTCGTCAGCCTCTACATCGACCCGTATCACGACCACACGACGGGCTACAACTTCAAGGTCAGCGCCACCGGCGTGCAGCAGGATGCCTACATCTTCAACGACGGCGACACGGACCAGGACTGGGATGCGGTCTGGCAGGCCGAGATCTCGCGCGACGAGCACGGCTGGTATGCCGAGATCCGGGTCCCGTTCTCGGCCATCAAGTACCGCACCGAGCCCGTGATGACGTGGGGCATCCAGGTCGTCCGGCACATGCAGAGTCGCGGCGAGGACACCGCGTGGGTGATCTGGGACCGCAAGGAGCATGGCCTCGTGAGCCGCTTCGGCAACCTGACCGGTCTCGCGAGCGTCCATGCCGCGCGCCAGATCGAGCTCCTGCCCTACTTCGTCCAGAGCGCGACCGATCCGAGCATCCAGGGGTCGGGCGATGACGTGCACGGGTTCCGCAACGTGGGGGCGGATCTCCGGTACGGCATCACCCCCGACCTCTCGCTCAACGCGACCGTGCAGCCCGACTTCGGGCAGGTCGAGGCGGATCCGGCCGTGCTCAATCTCTCGCCGTTCGAGACGTTCTACGACGAGAAGCGTCCGTTCTTCATCGAGGGGAGCCGCTTCTTCCAGCACCCCGATTTCAATCTCTTCTACTCGCGCCGCATCGGGACCGGGGACGAGAACACGCGGATCCGGTACGCGGCCAAGCTCACCGGCAAGAGCTTCGGCGGCGTCTCGGTCGCCGCCCTCGCCGCGTCCACCGACATCACCCAGGAAGGGCAGGCGCACAACCTGTTCAAGAACGGGGATCAGCTCACGCGCTACTTCGTGGGGCGCTTCGGCAAGGAGTTCGACGGCGGGCGGGACCGGTTCAACCTGATGCAGACCGCCGTGCTCCGCACCGGCAGCCGCGACCTCTACGGCGACGCCGGATCGCGCGAGGCGTACACG
>DATEOQ010000093.1:0-3813 GCA_035273905.1 Candidatus Eiseniibacteriota bacterium
GACCAGAAGAGCCTCGAGTAGAGGAAGTAGCTCAATCCCTCCGTGTCGCGAACCCGGTTCGCGATTCGTGAGGCGACGGAGCTCCCACCGAGCGCCGCGTTCGCGATGATCGCGGCCTCCCAGTCGGGATCCATCCTGCGAATGCCGCTCGCGTGCCCGAGCACGACATCGACGTTGGCCTTGCCGGGCATCTGCTCGAGGGTCTGAGACGCCGCGTTGGCCTCGATGCGCGGGATATTGTACGTGGGGCGGGTCCCGCGCGGGATGCCTCCGAAGAGATCGGCCGCCCAGCTCGCGACCTGCGCCGTGTCCACATCGCCCACCACGCAGAGAATGAGCCCGGAACCGACCCAGCGGTCGTGATGGAAGACGCGGAGATCGTCCGACGTGGCGCGGTCGAGACTCGACAGCATCGCCTCGCGCCCCACCGCGCGGAACGGGTGCCCCTGGGGATAGGCGAGCCGTGACAGCGCTTCGCGTGCGCGAACTCCGGTGTTGTCGTAGGCCCGGAGGAGATCCGCGCGAAGCTCGCTCTTCGCCTTGACCAGCTCGTCCGCGGGGAAGGACGGCTCACGAAGCTCCTCGGCCAGGGTGCCGAGAAGGAGCTTCGTGTCCTTCGAGAGCGCGGAGCCCGCGATCGTGGCCTCACTCAGGTCGCCGTTGATCGCGAGCTGGGCGCCGGCGTTCTCGAGCGCCTGGGAGAGGGCCTTCTTGTCGTGCGACTTCGTCCCGCGCGAGAGCATCATCGCCGTGAGCTGCGGCACCGCGCTTCCGGGCGCCTCCTGCTTGCCCGCGAGCGCGACACCGTAGACCGCCACGGTCGGCACCCCGTGGTTCGCCACGACGTCGAGGACGATCCCATTCGGCAGCACGCGGTGGAGCGTGCGCTCGGAGAACCGAGACGACGCCTCGACCGGATCGACCGCTCCGCCAGCGCCCGCCTTCTTGGTCTTCACGTGCGCCTTCGAGGGCGCCGCCCGCGCCGTCGCGCGCGGCGCGTTCTTCGAGACCGGGACGAACCACCCCACGGTGGCGTGCTCGGGAACGAAGTACTTCGCGGCCACGCGCTTGATGTCGGCCGTCGTGACGGCATTCATGGAATCGAGGTAGGTGGCGAACCACTTCCAGTTGGCGGAAGCCACCGCCTCGCCCAGCTGGCTCGCGAGCTGGTACGTACCGTCGCGGGAGCGAACCACCGCGACCTCGGTCTGGCTCTTGGCCCGATTCAGCTCGGCGTCGGTCACGCCGTTGGCCGCGAGATCGGCCAGCGCGTTCTTCAGCGCCGCTTCGACCTTCTCATGGGTGACCCCGGGCGCGACGGTGGCATGGACCATGAATGGGTAGGGATCGCGGAACGTGTAGTTGCTCGCGTCGATATCGGTCGCCAGCTTGGTCTCGACGAGCGCCTGGTAGAGCTTCGAGTTCACCCCCGCCGAGAGGATCGTCTGGACGAGATCGAGCGCGATGAAGTCGTGATCGAGCGCCCCGGGACGGATGTAGCCGATCTGCACGAGCCCGACCTCGCCGGGCCGCTTGACGATGACCCGGCGCTCGCCTTCCTGCGGCGGCTCCACCGTGATCACCTTCGGGATCGGCGTCTTGGATTTCGGCAGCTTGCCGAACTCGCGATCGAACAGCCGGAGCGCGGCCATCGTATCGAAGTCCCCGACGAGGATCGCCTCGGCGTTGTCCGGCCAGAAATAGGTGCGGTAGTGCTCGCGCAGCTTCTCGGTGGAAACACCTTCGATGTCCGAGCGGTAGCCGATCGTGTCCCAGTGGTAGGGGTGGGCCACGATCGCGGCCGCCACCACGGCCTTGTCGAGCGCGTTGGACGGGTCGTTCTCGCCGATCTCGTACTCGTTCCGCACCACCGACATCTCTGGCTGCCGCTCCGAGTCCAGGATGAGCGCGCGCGAGATGCGGTCCGATTCGATGTGCATGGCCAGCTCGAGCTTGTCCGCGGGAAGGGTCGAGTAGCCGGTCATCCGGTCGTTCCAGGTCGTCATGTTCGTGGTGGAGGCATCCGCACCAGCGCGGTAGAGGACCTGCTGGAACGTCGGCTTGTGGTTCGCCTTGCCGAAATCCCGCGTGCTCTTGTTGAAGAGCATGTGCTCGAGGAGGTGGGCCGAGCCGGTATTGCCGGGGGCCTCGTTCCTGGAGCCGACGTGATAGACGACCAGGAACGTCACGACCGGCGCCGCACGGTTCGGCGACACGTAGATGTTCATGCCGTTCGACCGGAGCCGGTACTGGGTGATGCCGGCGAGGGAGTCGACCCACGCCACATTGGCGGGAAGTCCCTTCGCCGCCGACGCCTGAGGGTGAGACGTCTCCCGGGGCTGGGCGTGAGCGGCCGTCGCGACGAGTGTCGCGGAGACGAGCGCGATCGCAAGCGAACGCGCCACCAAGCGGCGGAATGGTAGCGCTACGTGCGGTCGCATGTGCCCTCCGGAGAAATGACGAAGAAACCCTCGCGGGTGCAATAACCCCAGGTTGGATGGTTGGGAAGTGTCGAAACGTTGCAAGTCATCATGTATTTGGTAGCGCTACGGGGATTCGAACCCCGGTTTGATGGCTGAGAACCACCCGTCCTAACCCCTAGACGATAGCGCCCCAAAAAACCGGCTCTGAGAGCGGCCATTGCGTATGTGGCTGGGGGAAGAGGATTCGAACCCCTGTACCGTGGTCCAGAGCCACGTGTCCTACCACTGGACGATCCCCCAAAAGAGCGGCCGATTCTAGCATCGGTCCGCGGGACCGTCAAACCGCGGGCCGGTCCTCCTCCGCCTCCTCCACGGTTTTCCTCTCGCCCCGGAAGTGATGCCAGAGCCAGAACCCGAAGAGCGCGAGGATCCCGACCACGACGACGAGATCGAACTTCCGCCAGGACTCGCGAATGGACTCCCAGTTCTCGCCAAAGTAGACGCCGACATACCCGAGGGCGAAGCACCAGGGCAGGGAACCCAGGAACGTATAAAGGGTGAATTTCCGGAAGTCGACCCGGGCCGATCCGGCGGGGAAGGAGATGAACGTTCGCACGATCGGAAGGAGCCGGCTCCAGAACGCGACCTTCAGGCCGTGCTTCTTGAGCCAGCCATCCGCGCGATCGTACTCCTCGATCCGGATGATCTTCCAGCGTGCGAGCCCTGCGGCAAGGGGCCGCCCCCCCTTCACCCCGAGCCAGTATGCGATCCAGGAGCCGAAGACGTTGCCCACCGCGCCCGCGAGGGTGATGCCCCAGAGCGAGAAGCGGCCCGTGGTCACGAGGTAGCCCGAGAAGGGCATGATGATCTCGCTGGGGAGCGGGATGCAGGCGCTCTCGATCGTCATGCAAAGGACGATGCCCCCGTACCCGAGGGTGGAGATGACCCCGAGAATGAAGGCGCCGAGCGGCGCTACGATCTTGTCGAGCAGGTGATCCACGGCGCGGAACCGTACCCGACAGGCGCTCGAGCCGACAAGCGGAAAGACTTACAACTTGAGGGGTTGTACGAACGCATGCTAGCGTCCAAGGTAGACATGCATCCCCCTTCGTTTCGACGGCCCTGCCGGCTCGGGAGCCTGCTCGCCCTGACGCTCGGCCTGGCTGCCCCCACCGCGATCCAAGCTGCCCCCAAGGTCGTCGCCCATACGGAGACGCCGTCGTCGATCTCCGCCCTCTACGGCCGGGCGGTTCCGCCGGGCGATCCGTCCGTCGCGGGGCTCTATGCCATCCCAACGCGCACCGGGTTCGAGATCCGGGATGCCGCTGCGCCGGCCGCCGATCCGATCGGAGTCTGGCGCGCGCCGGGGCGGATGGACGATCTGACAGTG
>DATEOQ010000094.1:0-2565 GCA_035273905.1 Candidatus Eiseniibacteriota bacterium
GCATGAACGCACAACCGTAATCCGCTCGCCGGATCGAATCAGTAGAATTCTGAGTGAGAGATGAGCTAGGCAGGAGTAAACGGGGAGACCAACCTCGTCGAACTCCGCACGATCCGCAAGAGCTTCGGGGAGAACGTCGTCCTAGAGGGGATCGATCTGTCGATCGGTCGCGGTGAGGTCGTCGTCATCGCCGGGCCGTCGGGTTCGGGCAAGTCGACGATGCTGCGTTGCATCAACGGGCTGGAGACCGTCGACGACGGCGAGGTGCGCTTCGACGGGCGCTCCGTCAGCGGCGCGGGGAAGGGGCTGGCGAAGCTGCGTGCGGAGATCGGGATGGTCTTCCAGCAGTTCAACCTCTTCGCGCACAAGACGGTGATGGAGAACGTGACCCTCGCGCCCATGGAGGTCAAGGGGCTCTCGAAGGCCGACGCGCGGGCGCGCGGGCAGAAGCTGCTCGAGCGCGTGGGGATCTCGGAGAAGGCCGGCGCCTACCCCGCGGACCTCTCCGGCGGCCAGCAGCAGCGCGTGGCGATCGCCCGTGCGCTGGCCATGGAGCCGAAGCTCATGCTCTTCGACGAGCCGACGTCGGCGCTGGACCCGGAGATGATCCGGGAGGTGCTCGACGTCATGCGCGACCTCGCGCGTGACGGGATGACGATGGCCGTCGTGACCCACGAGATGGGGTTCGCACGCGAGGTGTGCGACCGCATCGTGTTCATCGACGACGGCCACATCGTCGAGGAGGGCGCCCCGAAGGACTTCTTCGAGGCGGCCAAGAGCGATCGCGCACGCGATTTCGTCGACAAGATCATCCACCACTAGGCAAGGGGAGAGGCAATGAAGACGACACGGTGGCTGGCCGTGCTCGCGCTGGTACTCGGGCTCGCGCTCGCGGGCTGCGGGGACGACGAGAAGTCGGGCTCCGGGGGCAGCGGCGGCGGCTCCGAGCCGGCGGCGGACGTCGAGAAGTTCGACGCCGGGACGCCGCTCGGCGACATCCAGGAGAAGGGCGAGATCGCTATCGGCGTGAAGTACGACGTCCCGCCCTTCGGCTTCAACAACCCGTCATCGGGCAAGGTCGAGGGCTTCGACGTCGACCTCGGCCAGGCGATCGCCGACAAGCTCGGCGTGAAGCCCAAGTTCATCGAGGCGATCTCCGACAACCGGATCCCGTTCCTCCAGGACGGGACGGCCGACGTGATCCTCTCGACGATGACGATCAACGAGGAGCGCGTCGGGCAGATCGAGTTCTCCGACCCGTACTACATCGCCAAGGGCCGGATCCTCGTCAAGAAGGACAACTCCGACATCACCGGCGTCGACACGCTCGGCGGCAAGAACGTCTGCACCGCGCTCGGCTCGACCTACGAGGCGACGCTCAAGAAGCAGGCGCCGGACGCCAAGCTCAAGCTCGTCGACTCCTACTCGGAGTGCCTCGAGTCGCTGCAGAACGGCAGCGTCGACGCGATCTCGACCGACGACGTGATCCTGACCGGCATGATCATCCAGGACGACTCGCTGAAGCTGGTCGGGGATGAGCTGAGCCAGGAGCCCTACGGCGCCGGCATCAAGAAGGGCAACGCGGACCTCAAGGAGTTCGTGGACGGCGTGTTCTCCGAGTACAAGGAGGACGGCCGCTACGCGGAGACCTACGACAAGTGGGTCGGCCAGTACACGGACACCAAGGCCGAGCCGCCCGACATCTCGGTCGACGAGGCCGTCGAGCTCGTCAAGCAGAACGCCGGCTAGCGCGGCGACCCGAGCGTGCCCTTCGCCTTCGTCGACACGCTGACGGAGAACTTCGACGAGTTCCTCCGCGGCTTCGGGACCACGGTCGAGCTCGTGGTGGTCTCGTTCGTGATCGCGATGTCGGTGGGCACGCTCATCGCCGCCTTCCGGGTGGCGCCCAACCCCTGGCTGCAGCGGATCGGCGGCATCTACGTCGAGTGCTTCCGGAACATCCCGCTGCTGGTGCTGATCTTCATCTCCTACCCCGGTCTGCGCCGCGCGGGGATCGACATCAGCGCGTTCGTGGCGGGCGTCGCCTCGCTCGGCCTCTACACGGCGGCCTACGTCGCCGAGGCGCTGCGCTCCGGCGTGTTCAGCGTCCACAAGGGCCAGATCGAGGCGTCGCTGTCGCTCGGCTTCACCTATCCGCAGACGATGCGGCGGATCATCCTGCCGCAGGCGTTCCGGACCGTGATCTCGCCGCTCGGCTCGCTGATCATCGCGATGATCAAGAACTCCGCCATCCTCGGCGGCTCGATCCTCGCGCTCAACGACCTGCTCAAGACCGGCCGCGTGGTCGCCTCGCGCACGTTCGACGTGATCCCCGCCTTCGTCTGGGCCGCGGTGGGCTACCTGATCCTGACCGGGCTCGCCACGGTGGCGATCCGCATGCTCGAGTCCCGCTACGCGGTGCGCCGATGAGCTCCTTCGCCGCATTCGGGTGGCTGACGGAGGGCAACAACCTCCGCTTCATCCTCGAGGGCTTCCTGATCAACCTCGAGATCGCGGTCGTGGCGATCGTCCTCGCGCTGATCGCCGGCCTCGGGCTGGCGCTGC
>DATEOQ010000095.1:0-4189 GCA_035273905.1 Candidatus Eiseniibacteriota bacterium
CCCCAGGAGGAGCCCCAGCCCCGTTCCCGAGAGGCCGATGAGCGTTCCCTGCAGAAGGAAGATCCGCATGATTCCGCGAGGGGTGACACCCATGGTGCGCAGTACCCCGATGTCCCGCCGCTTCTCCAGCACCAGCATGACCAGGCTGGAGACGATGTTCACCGCCGCCACGATCACGATGAGGATGAGGATCGTGAACATGACCGCCTTCTCGATCTTCATCCACGCGAAGAGATTCCGGTTCAGGTCGATCCAGTTGGTCGTGCGGTAGCCGGGCCCGAGCGCGGCATCCACGTGCCGCGAGACCTCCTGCGCGCGGAACATGTCGGGAATGCGGAGCTGGTATCCCGTGATGTCCGCGTCGAGTCCGAAGAATTCCTGAGCGGTGTGCATCGGCACGACGCCGAAGGACGAGTCGTACTCGTAGAGCCCCGAGCGGAAGATCGAGCTGACGCGGATCCGCATCGATCGCGGCGTACCGCCGAGGAGCCCCCCCTCGTCGCTCGGCACGCTGATCAGGATGATGTCCCCTTTGAACACGCGCAGGCGGGACGCGAGCTCCTGCCCGAGCGCGATGCCGGGGAGATCGCCGCCGTCGAAGGAATCGACCGGCGGCGTGAGGCGCGCGAGAATGTCCGTGACTCCACGCTCCTTGTCCGGATCGACGCCCTTCAGCACCATGCCATCGATGCCGTGGCGCGACGCCACCATGACCTTGCCGTACACGAAGGGAGCGATGTGAGCATTCGGCACCGCATTCAGGATCGTGCGCTCGAGCGCCGGATCTTGCGGGATGGGCGCGTCGTCGCCCGACAGGACCGCGACGTGCGCGTTCGTCCCCGCGATCCGCTGCTGCACCTGATCCTCGAAGCCGTTCATCACCGAGAGGACGATGGTGAGCGCGGCGACGCCGACGAGGACGCCTCCCATCGCGAGCAGGCTCACGAGCGTGATGAAGTTGAGGCGGCGCTTGGACCTGAGATAGCGCGAGGCGATGATCCAGACGTAGCCCATCAGCGCTCCCGATCCGCGCGGCGCGGGATCAGCCTTCCTCGCCTTCCTCGGGACGCATCTGCGGGAAGAGCACCACGTCGCGGATCGAGCGCGAGTCGGTGAGGAACATCACGAGGCGGTCCACGCCGATCCCGCACCCGGCGGTCGGCGGCATGCCCAGCTCGAGCGCACGGATATAGTCGGCATCGAGCGGCTGGGCCTCGTCGTCTCCGCGCTGACGCTGCTCGAGCTGCGCCTCGAAGGCGCGGCGCTGCTCGGCCGGGTCGTTCTGCTCGGAGAAGGCGTTCGCGACCTCCATTCCCGCGACGATCAGCTCGAACCGCTCCACGACCTTCGGATCGCCGCGCTTCACCTTGGCCAAGGGTGAGATGTCGCGAGGGTGGTCGATGAGGAACGTGGGCGAGGTGATCCCGGGCTGATACGTGACGGAGACGATCTCGTCCAGGATCTTCCCGTAGGTGACGCGGGGATCGACCGGAATCTTGGCGCGCTCGGCGAGCGCGCGAAGGCCCGCCTCGTCCTCGGGCAGCCGGTCGACGCCGAGTCCGCGCCGCGCCGCCTCCGCGAACGTTATCCGCGGCCAGGGGGGCGCGAAATCGATGGTCTTGCCGTCGAATTCGAGCTGGAGCCCGCCGTGGACCGCGCGCACCGTGTGGAGGAGGAGATCCTCGGTCACCTGCATCATCTCCCCGTAGTCCGCATACGCCTGGTAGAACTCGAGCATCGTGAATTCCGGATTGTGGAACCGGTCGATGCCCTCGTTCCGGAACGTCTTCGCGATCTCGTACACGCGATCGAGCCCGCCCACGATCAGCCGCTTCAGGTAGAGCTCCACCGCGATGCGGAGGTAGAGCTTCCGGTCGAGCGCGTTGTGGTGGGTGACGAACGGACGGGCCGAGGCGCCTCCGTGGAGTGGCTGGAGCACCGGGGTCTCCACCTCGAGGAAGCCGCGCGCGTCCAGGAACTCGCGGAGCGCGCGCACGATCGCGGCGCGCGCGCGGAACACCGCGCGGACGTCGTCGTTCACGGCAAGGTCGGCGTACCGCTGCCGGTAGCGGGTCTCCACGTCGGTGAGGCCGTGCCACTTCTCCGGCAGCGGCGTGAGCGACTTGGAGAGGAGCTCGATCTTGTCGGCGCGGACGGTGGTCTCGCCGGTCTTGGTGGTGAAGACCACCCCGTTCACACCCACCCAGTCCCCGAGGTCGAGCGCCATCGCATTCTCGTACGCCTCGGGACCGAGGACGTCCTCGCGAAGGTAGATCTGGATGGTGCCGTCCGAATCTTTAAGATGGGCGAAGCACGCCTTGCCGTGGCCGCGCCGGGTCATGAGCCGGCCCGCGATGCGCACGGTCTCGGCCGATTCGATGAGGCGGGCCGCCTCGCTCCGGATGAGCGCGGAGCGATGAGTGACCGGAAAGGCGTACGCGTACGGCTGAATGCCTCGGGCCGTCAGCGCATCGAGCTTCTCGCGGCGGGTCTCTTGAACGGACACGGTTCCCCGGGAATCGACGGAAACGCGTACCGGATGACGCGCGGCGCGCGCAGCGGATCGAAGGAAAGCGGAGGGATGGTACGTAGAGGCCGCGGCCCCGGTCAAGCGTCGCGGCGGGAGTCCTTGGGTCGACGGCCCTCGGCGAGCTCTTCCCACAGGGACGCGTCATCCGGGTCGGTGGGCGCGGGCGAATCGCCCGGAACGAGCGGCTCGGCCGCCTGTCGCTGCGCCGCGGTGCATTCGTGGCCGCACGACGGGCAGAAGAGCCACAGCGGATCGATGCGCCGCTGGCAACCCACGCAGACGGTTGCCGAGGGCTCGCCGCAGTGCGGGCAGTAAATGAACTCGGCGGAGACCGAGCGGTGGCAGGAATGGCAGAGCCGCGCCGTCTCCTCCTCGTAGTAGAGGACGCGGCGGAGCTCCTCCAGGCTCGACTCCCCGGCGATCACCTTCGAGAGCCCGTCCTGCCCGATGGGGATCATCCCGGCCTCGATCGCCGCCTGCCGGATCATCGACTCCGAAGCGCCGCTCGCGATGAGCCGGCGGATCGGATCGGTCATATCGAGCACCTCGTAGACGCCGGTCCGCCCGCGATAGCCCGACCCGCCGCAGAACTCGCAGCCCACCGGCCGGTGGAGCGCCAGGTCGCCGGCGTCGCGAAGCGAGAGCCCCAGCATCCGCAGCTCGTCCCCGGTCGGACCGTACGTGTCCTTGCACTTCGGGCAGAGCATCCGGACCAGACGCATGGAGACGACGCCGATCAAGCTCGACGCCACCATGTAGGGCTGGAGACCGAGATCCGTGAGGCGCGTGATCGCCGACGGCGCGTCGTTCGTATGAACCGTGGAGAGCACGAGGTGCCCCGTGATCGAAGCGCGGAAGGCGATCTGCGCGGTCTCGAGGTCGCGGATCTCGCCGATCATCATGATGTCGGGGTCCTGCCGCAGCATGGCGCGAAGGATGGCCGCGAAGGTCTTCTTGCTCTTCTCGTCGACCTGGACCTGGTTCACCCCAGGCACCTGGAATTCGATCGGATCCTCGACGGTCACGATGTTCTTCGTGACCGAGTGGATGTGCTGGAGGAGCGAGTAGAGCATCGTGGTCTTGCCGCTTCCGGTCGGCCCGGTGACGATGAGGATCCCCTGCGGCCGCGAGCCGTAGCCTCGCATCCGCTCGATGTCATGCTCCGACAAGCCGAGCGAGTCGAGCCGGAAGGCGGAGCGCTCCTGGTCCGCGATCCGGATCACCACCTTCTCGCCGTGCGCGGTCGGGAGCGTCGAGACGCGAAGATCGATCCGCCGCCCGTCCACCTCCACGCGGAAGCGGCCGTCCTGCGGGAGCCTCTTCTCGGCGATGTCCAGGGAGGCCAGGATCTTGAGACGCGAGGTGAGCGCCCCCTGGGTCCACTTGGGAAGGCGCTCCAGGTCCTGGAGCAGACCGTCCACGCGGACGCGCACGCCCAGCACCTTGTCCTGCGGCTCGACGTGGATGTCGCTCGCCCGCATCTCGACGGCGCGGGTCAGGAGCCAGTTGGCGAGCCGGACGATCGGCGGACCGGAGCTGATCTTCATGAGCTCGCTCACCGGCACGTCCGCGTCGATGTCGACGACTTCCTTGAGCTCCGAGACGGGCTCGTCGCGGATGATGGTCTCGAGGATCTCTCCGACGCTCGCGTCGATGTGA
>DATEOQ010000096.1:0-7627 GCA_035273905.1 Candidatus Eiseniibacteriota bacterium
CCGGCCTCCAGGAGCTCGCCGGCAACGCGACCTTGCTCTTCTACATGACCGAGGAAGCGCAGGAAGGACGGAACGCGTACGTGGAGCATCGGAAGCCTGACTTCGGCAAGTTCCGCCGCCTCCCCTGATCTCGTGACCGAATCGCAAGAGCTTCTCGCCGAGCCCGACGCGAGGGCGCTCCCGGCCGGGCATCCGGGCCCGGTCGCGGCGTGGATCCACGCGTGCCGCATCCCTACGCTCTCGGCCGCGGTGGTCCCGGTGCTCGTGGGTACCGTACTCGCGTACCGCCACGGCGACTTCTCGCTGTTCACCGCCATCGCGACCTTCGTGGGCGCGGTCGCGATCCAGATCGGGACGAACCTCGCGAACGATCTCTACGACTTCAAGAAGGGGGCGGACTCGCCCGCGCGCCTCGGCCCGCCGCGCGTCCTCGCACGCGGCTGGCTCACGGTGGACGACGTGCGCGCCGGCATGGTCGCCGCGTTCGGGCTCGCGACCGCGGCCGGCGCCTATCTCATCGCCGTGGCCGGCTGGCCGATCCTCGCGATCGGGGTCGCATCCATCGCCGCGGGCATCCTCTATACCGCTGGCCCGTTCGCGCTCGCATACGTCGGGTTGGGCGATGTGTTCGTCTTCCTCTTCTTCGGCCTCGTCGCCGTGCTCGGGACGTACTACGCGCAGGTCGGCGGCCTCGATCCCGAGGTGTGGGTCGCGGCCATCCCTGTCGGGACGCTCGCGACCGCGATCCTCGTGGTGAACAACCTGCGCGACATCGACACCGACCGGGCCGCCGGCAAGCTCACGCTGGCCGCGCGAATCGGCCGGCGCGCCACGCGTCTCGAGTTCGCCACGCTCCTCGCGGCCGCGTTCGCCGTGCCGATCGCCCTCTGGGCGCAGGGCCTCTCCTCGGCCTGGGTGCTCCTCCCGCTCGCGACCACGGCGCTCGCAGCGCGCAACCTGCAGGCCGTGTTCGAGCGAGCCGGCCCGGAGCTCAACCGGACGCTCGTCGATACGGCCCAGCTCCATCTCTTCTTCGGCCTCCTCTTCGCCGCGGGACTCGCGCTCGGATGAGGATCGCCCGGTTCACCCTCGCGCCGTACGAGTGCCCGATGGATCCGCCGTGGCCCGCGGAGGAGCTGCGCCGGGGCGTCATCCTCACGCTGGAGGAGGAAGGGGGTGTCTGCGGCTACGGTGAGAGCGCTCCCCTCCCCGGCTTCGGACTGGAGACATTGGCCTCGAGCATCACGGCGCTCCGTCTCTCGTCGAAGTACCTTCTCGGCATGCCCCGGGAGCGCTATTCGGACGCTGTGGCCGACCTCCACCGTCTCGCTCCGGTCGTGGCCTCGCCGTGCGCGCGCCACGCGATCGACCTCGCGCTCCACCATCTCATGGCGCTCGACGCGAAGAAGCCGATCGCTCGCTTGCTCAGCGACCTCCACGCGGCGGACGAGGTTCCGGTCAACGCGGCGCTCCCACGCCTTCCCCGCGGGGAGCTCGTCGGTGCGGCGCTCGCCGCGGTGGCCGACGGGTACCGCACGCTGAAGCTCAAGGTCGGAGGGATCGCGATCCAGGAGGACGTCGCACGCGTGACGGCCGTGCGCGACGCGGTCGGCCGCGACCTCCGGCTGCGCATCGACGCGAACCGCGCCTGGAGCGAAGCGGACGCGATCCAGGCCCTGCGTTCCCTCGAGGACGTCCAGCTCGAGTACTGTGAGGAGCCCGTTTTCGATCCCGAGGCCATGCGGCGCGTGAAGAAGGCGGTGCCCGTCCCGATCGCCGCGGACGAGAGCGTCGTGGATCTCGGCGCAGCGCGGCGTCTCCTCGAATCCGCTACCGTGGACGTGCTCGTGGTGAAACCGATGGCCGTGGGCGGGCTTCATCCCGCGCGCGCCATCGTCGCGATGGCGCGCGAGCATGGTGTGGGCGTCGTCGTGACGGGGATGCTCGAAACGCCGGTCGGACGGCGGGGCGCGCTCCACCTCGCCGCGTCGCTGGGGCCGGCCCTCCATGCCCATGGCCTTGGCGCGGGATGCACTCCGTGGCCGAACGAGGAGAATTCCCAGCCGTTCCGGCGCTCCGAGGCGGGACGCGTCCTCGCGATCGCGGACGACGACGAGATCTCAAGGACCTTCGTGCACTGGCTCGAGGGCAAGGCGGACTACGAGGACCATCTCCTTCAGGAGGAAGTGTGAGATTCACCCCCGATCCGGTGCAGTTCTGGGCCCGCGTCACGCCGGACCGTCCCGCGCTCCAGCGCGGGGACGCGTCCTGGACCTACGGCCGGCTGAACGATGCGATCCAGGAGTCGGCGGACGCGCTGATCGCGCAGGGGCTCGGCGCGGGCGAGCACGTCTCGCTCGAATTCGTCCCCGCGCACGCGTTCAGCTTCGTGATCGCGTTCCACGCGCTGCAGCGGATCGGCCTCCTGCCCGTTCCCATCGGCGCGTCGCTGCCGCCCGAGGAGCGCCAGGCGCTCCGGAAGCGCGCGTTCGTGGATCTCGCGCTCACGAGCGAGTCCTCGGACACGGAGCGCGGCATGGAGGAAGCGCCCGCGCTCGGTGTAGGCGTGCTGCCTCCGACCGAGGTGGGACCGCGGCTCCTTCGCCGCCTCGATACGCCCGCGGCCCTGTGCTTCACCTCGGGGACCTCGGGCGAGCCGCGCGGCTGCGTGCTCACGCACGGGAATTTCTTCTGGAGCGCGCTCGCGTCCGCACGAAATCTCGGCGTGCGCGCGGGCGATCTCTGGCTCTCCTGCCTGCCGCTCCATCACGTGGGCGGACTATCCATCCTCACGCGCAGCGCGTATTACGGGACGGAGGTGCTCCTCCACGACCGCTTCGATCCGGAGGGAGTGCTCGACGCGATCGACCGGCAAGGCGTCACGCTCATCTCGCTCGTGCCGCCGCTTCTCGAACGGCTGCTCCGCGCGCGCGGCGGGCGCATCTTCCCCACGACGCTCCGCGCCGCCCTCATCGGCGGCGGTCCCTGTCCCCCGGAGCTCCTCATGGAAGCCGCGGAGCTTCGTCTGAAGGCGCTCCCCACCTACGGGCTCACCGAAGCGGCCTCGCAGGTCACGACGCTCTCGCCGCGGATATGGCCGGCTGGACTCGACACCTCGGGGCGGCCGCTTCCCTTCATCAAGGTGGAGATTCGCGACCACAACGGAGTGAAGGCGCCGCGTGGCGCCGAGGGCGAGATCGTGGTGAGCGGCCCCACCGTGATGGCCGCCTACTTCGAGGAGCGCGAGAAGGACGCGCAGTCCTGGGACGGACGCTGGTTCAAGACGGGCGACATCGGCGCGTGGGACGCCGCGGGGCGGCTCGTGGTGCTCGACCGTCGATCCGATCGCATGGTGGTCGGCGGCGAGAACGTGTCCCCCGCCGAGGTCGAGCGCGCGCTCCGGTCGCATCCGGCGGTTCTCGAGATCGCGGTGGCTGGGATTTCGAGCGGAGCGTGGGGCCATGAGGTCGCGGCGGCCGTGGTGCTCCGTCCGGGCGCGTCCGTGACCTTGAACGAGCTCCGGGACCACGCCCTGGAGACGCTCGCGACGTTCAAGCTGCCGCGCCGGATCAAGATCGTGCGGGAGCTGCCGCGGAGCGCGTCGGGGAAGCTACTTCGGGACGCGCTCCGGGATCTCTTCCGCGACGAGGTGCTCGAGGAAAAACCCGCGTAGGGGTTCCGGAATCGAGATCGGCCGCATGGTCTCACGGTCGACGAAGGCGTGGACGGTTTCGACCTCGGCGCGCAGATCTTCCATCGACGGACCGGTCACGCGATAGCGAAGCCGCACCGAGGCCCGCCCCACTCGAAGGATGTCGATCGTCACGGTGACCCGCTCGCCGAGCTTGATCACGCGCCGGTAGTCCGCCCGGGCGTGCGCGATCGGAACGAGATACTCCGCTCCCGCGAAGTAGTGCGCGCGATCCAGGCCGAAGCTCCCGATCAGCTCCTCGTAGGCCTGGTGGCAGTAGTCGAAGATCCGGCCGAAGAAGAGCACGCCCGCCGCGTCGACGTCCTGGAAGCGCACGGGGACGATCGCCTGGAAGCTCACGCCACCTCTCCCACGTAGACGTGGGCCACGCCGCCGGTGACCGCGTGCGCGCGCACTTCCTTGAAGGCGCCCGTGCCGCGCATCATTGCGAGGAATCGCTCGCCCGATGGAAAGCGCGAGGACGTCCGGTCGAGGTACTCGTACGCGGAGCGCTGCCCGCTGATGACGCCGCCCAGGAGCGGCAGGATCGAGTGCGAGTAGAACCGGTACACGGGGCCGAAGAGGGGGCCGCCCGGCTGCCCGAACTCCAGCACGACGACGCGCCCTCCCTCGCGCGTCACGCGCGCCATCTCCGCGAGTCCGCGCGCGGGATCCTCGACGTTCCGGATGCCGAACGCGATCGAGGCGACGTCGAACGAGCGGCCGGGGTACGGCAAACGGAGCACGTCCGCGATCTCGAACCGCACCGGCAGTCCCGCGCGTTCCGCTTTCGCGGGAGCGAGCGCGAGCATCTCCGCGCAGAAGTCGGTGCCCACCACGTCGCCCTCTGGACCGACCGCGCGGCGGAACTCGAGGGCGAGGTCTCCCGTGCCGGTGGCGCAGTCGAGCACGCGCATGCCGGGGCGCGCGCCGCTCAGCCGCACCGTGCGCTGCCGCCACCGATGGTGGAGTCCGAGGGAGAGGATCTGGTTCGCGCGATCGTAGGAGCCCGCGATGGACGCGAACATGGTCCGGACACGCGGTGCTGCCGGCGATTGCGGCTCCGCGGCGCCGGTCGCGGCAGCCATGGGAGGCGTGGTCATGGCGGCGAGTCTAGCACGCCGTCCCGCGCCCGCCGTGCTAGACTCGCGTCGATGCCGACCATCACCATTCCGCTCGATTCCCAAGGCAGCACGTCGGTTCCCCGCCGGCGCTCGGTCCCGGTCCGGATCGGCTCGGTCACGATCGGCGGGAGCCGTCCGGTCGCCGTGCAGTCGATGACCAACACCGATACCGCGGACGCGGCCGGGACCGCCGCGCAGGTGATCGCGCTCGCCGAAGCCGGGTCGGAGCTGGTCCGGGTCACGGTGAACACGCCGGACGCGGCCCGCGCCGTGCCGGAGATCGTCGCCCGCACGCGGGACGCCGGCATCGCGGCGCCCATCGTCGGCGACTTCCACTTCAGCGGCCATCTCCTTCTCACGCAATTCCCCGACTGCGCGCGCTCCCTCGACAAGTACCGGATCAATCCGGGCAACGTGGGAAGCGGCGAGCGCCACGACGAGCACTTCAGCCAGATCATCAAGATCGCGGTGGCGAACGGAAAGCCGGTGCGGATCGGCGTGAACTGGGGATCGCTCGATCGCGAGCTCCTGACGTCGCTGATGGACGCGAACGCCCGGAGTGCGACCCCGCGCGAAGACCGGGAGGTCACGCTCGATGCCATGTTCGAGAGCGCCATTCGCTCGGCCGCGCTCGCCGAGCAGTGCGGCCAGCCGCACGACGCCATCGTCCTCTCGGCCAAGGTGTCCGGGGTTCGCGATCTGATCGCGATCTACCGGCGACTAGCGGCGGAGACCGACGTTCCGCTCCATCTCGGATTGACCGAGGCGGGGATGGGAGCGAAGGGAGTCGTCGCGTCGACCGCGGGACTCTCCACGCTCCTCCTCGAGGGGATCGGCGACACGATTCGCGTGAGCCTCACGCCGCAGCCCGGGGGCGATCGCCGCGAGGAGGTCCGGATCTGCCAGCAGATCCTCCAATCCCTCGAGCTCCGCCACTTCGAGCCCCAGGTCACGTCGTGCCCCGGATGCGGGCGCACGACGAGCAGCTTCTTCCAGGAGCTGGCGGAGCGGGTGAATCTCAGGCTTCGCGAGAAGATGCCGGTGTGGCGGACGGCCTACCCCGGCGTCGAAGGACTGCGCGTCGCGGTGATGGGGTGCGTGGTCAATGGACCTGGGGAGTCGCGGCACGCGGACATCGGGATCTCACTTCCCGGCACGGCGGAAGATCCGAAGGCGCCCGTCTTCGTCGATGGAGAGCTCACGACCACGCTGCAGGGACCGCGCATCGCCGAGGAATTCCTGACCCTCGTCGAGGAGTACGTCGCCCGCCGGTTCGGTTCCTAGCGGGAACCTCCGGCCCGCTCCGAGCTCCACTCGTCGTCGTCCTCCCCCTCGTCGCGCGCCGTCGCCTCCTTCATGATGCGCCGCGGGGCGGGATGCGGAGCCGCGAACGGCCCCACGCGAAGCGCCGCACGGGTCGCCGCGTCCCACAGGATCGCGCGCGGCCTCTTTCTCCGGTCGGTGACGCGCGCGAGCCCGGACGTGTAGGACGCGTACCGGTGGAGGAACCACCACACCATCGCCATCTGGAATCCCACGACGGTGAGAAAGCCCGTGTGGATGCGCGCGAGCACGACGGTCGACGTCGAGAACGCGAGGCAGAACATGGACTCCATGATCGCGGGCTTCTGGAAGGCGCCCCAGTGCGGCGTGTGCTCCGGCCCGTGCTCGAGCCGGATCTCGAGGCTCTTCAAGATCAGGAGCGCGGTGAGGGCGGAGGCTCCGATCGCCATCTCCAGCGTCGCGCGGGCGGCCGGCTTGTAGAGCACTTCCGAGCCCTGCGGTGAGAGGCGGAACCAGATCGCGAAGCCGGCGAACACCAGGACCATCGATGCGAGACGGAACGCGGTGCGGTACGCGCGATCGCCGCGGATGAGTCCCGAGAGAAGAACCGCGAACGCGATGATCCCCACCAGCGCGGCGGGCGGTAAGAGGAACATGCCGGCCAGGAAGAAGGCCGGTCCGATCGAGTAGACGTTCATCGTCCGGTCGCGTGAGGGCACGACGAGCGGCCAGACCAGCGCCGACCCGGCGGCGACCGCGAGGATGGACGAGAGCAGCCACACGGAAGCGCCCGTGCCCCGCTCGTGCATCGCCAGGGCGCCCGTCAGGATGGCGAGAACCACCACCGCCACCCGGTAGCCGACCAGCTGAACGTACCGTCCCTTCCGCATCCGACCTCCGAAGGACGCACACCTCCCCGTCCCTCCGGAGTTATCGGCAGAACCACCCCCGGACTTGAAGCCTTCCCCCGACGCGGGATCCGATTCCGCTCAAGCCAACTCTCGATTCTGCCGATAGATGGGGGTCGTTTCGTTGCCCGATTCGGGCGTGCTCATGAAGGGGGGGTGCATGACGCGAGATATACGGGAATCGGTGTCTCTGGAGCAGCGCCTCGAGAACGGGGAGCGGGAAAACCGGCGCTTCAAGGTTCTCGGGTCTCTGGTGCTGCTCGGCATGGCCGGCGCGCTCTGTATGGGTCTGACCAGCGCTCCGTCGAAGAAGCTGGAAGCGGAGGTGCTGGTGCTGAAGAACGCGCAAGGCAAGTCGCAGATGATCCTGGGCGCGGGCGACGACGGCCCCGCACTCACGATCCTGGACAAGAACGGCAAGCTGAGAGTGAACCTCGGCGTCGGCCAGGATGGACCGGCTCTCGATCTGCTGGACGCGGCGGAGAATCCGCGCGCACAGCTCATGATCACGGAAGATCAGGGGCCGCTCCTCAACTTCTATGACGCCAAGGGATCGCAGGTATCGTTGAAGCCGTAGCCGCGAAGCGAGCAGAGCCGCCGCGAGGCGGAGAACGAAGAAG
>DATEOQ010000097.1:0-4482 GCA_035273905.1 Candidatus Eiseniibacteriota bacterium
CGTTGATCTCGTGGAGGGTCATCGACTCGCCGCCGGTGACGTTCACGAGGAGCGCCTCCGCCCCCGAGATCGACACGTCGTCGAGCAGGGGGCTCGAGACCGCGCACTGCGCCGCCTCGTACGCGCGGTTCGGGCCGCTCGAGTGTCCCGCGCCCATGAGCGCGTTCCCCCGCTCCGCCATGACCGTCTTCACGTCGGCGAAGTCGAGGTTCACGAGCCCGGGCACCGTGATGAGATCGGAGATTCCCTTCGTCGCGTAGTGGAGCACCTGGTCCGCGACGCGGAAGGCCTCCTTGAGCGGGGTGTGCTTCTCGACGATCGCGAGGAGCCGCTGATTCGGGATCACGATCAGCGTGTCCACCTTCTCGCGGAGGGCCTGGAGCCCTTCCTCGGCGATCTGCATGCGGCGGCGTCCTTCGAACTCGAACGGACGCGTCACGACCGCGACCGTGAGCGCGCCCATGGAGCGCGCGACGCGCGCCACGACCGGCGCCGCGCCGGTTCCGGTGCCGCCCCCCATGCCGGCGGTGACGAACACCATGTCGGCCCCGGAGAGCGCCTCGGCGATCGCCGCCTCGTCCTCCTCGGCCGCCTCGCGCCCGACGTTTGGATTCGCGCCGGACCCGAGCCCCTTCGTGATCCCGGTGCCGAGCTGGATGCGCTTCGGACAGCGGGACTGATCCAGAACCTGTGCGTCGGTGTTCGCGGCGATGAAGTCGACGCCGCGAAGACCGGCCTCCATCATCCGGTTGACCGCGTTGCCCCCGGCGCCGCCGACGCCGATGACCTTGATCGAGGCTCCCAGCACCACCTTCCCATCCTCCACCAGCTCGAACATGTCACTCCTCCCAGTGCAGCGGTTACGCCGGTCTTCCCAACCAGCTCTAGCGGTACCCGACCCTCCTAAACCAACTCTTCGATCCAGCGACGAATTCCGACGCCGATCCGGCCCATCCAGTTGCCGTCCGCGACGCGGCGGCCGCCGTCGTTCTGGTAGGCGTGCATCGCCAGCCCGACGCCCGTCGCGTACCGCGGATCCGAAACCGTCTCTTCGTGTCCCGTGAACCCCATCGGGGCGCCGCGCCGAACCGGCAGGTCGAACACCTGCTCGGCCAGCTCCGTCATCCCCGCAAGGAGCGAGGCGCCTCCCGTCAGCACCACGCCGCCGCCCAGGAGCTCGGCGCCCATGTGGTTCTTTCGAATCTCCTTGTTCGCGTGCGCGAAGATCTCCTCCACGCGCGGCTCGATCATCATCGCGAGCATGTGCCGGGAGATGTCGCGATCGGGCCGCCCGCCCACGCTCGGCACGCGCACCGTCTCGTCCGGGCGCACCATCGAGGTGAGCGCACATCCCGCGTCGAGCTTCAGCTGCTCGGCGCGCTCGACCGGCGTCCGGAGACCGATCGCGAGATCGTTCGTCACGTTGGCGCCGCCGAGTCCGATGACCGCAGTGTGCCTCACCGAGCCCTCATAGAAAACAGCAATGTCGGTGGTTCCGCCTCCAATATCCAAAATAGCGACGCCGAGGTCCTTCTCGTCGGGCCGGAGCACCGCCGCCGCGGACGCCAGAGGCTCGAGCACGAGCTCGTCCACCTGGAGTCCCGCGCGCTCCGCGGCGCGGAGCACGTTCCGGCAGGCGCTCGCCGCGCCCGTGATGATGTGCACCTCGGCTTCGAGCCGGACGCCCGACATCCCGGTTGGGTCCCGGATCCCGTCCTGGTCGTCGACCACGTACTGCTGCGGGAGCACGTGGAGGATCTCGCGGTCCGCGGGGATCGCGACCGCCTTCGCGGCCTCCACCACGCGCGCCACGTCCACGGCGCGGATCTCCGAGTCCTTGCGCGAGACCGCGATCACGCCGCGGCTGTTGATGCCGCGGATGTGGTCCCCGGCGATGCCCGCGGAGACGCTCTTCACGCTCCGTCCCGCGATCCGCTCGGCCTCCTGCACGGCGTGCTGGATGGAGCGCACCGTGCGCTCCAGGTTCACCACCACGCCCCGCTTCAGCCCGTCCGAAGGCGCGCTCCCGACGCCGATGATCCGGATTCCGTCACCGTCCGCCTCCGCCACGATCGCAGTGATCTTGGTGGTCCCGATGTCGAGTCCCGCATAAATAGGTCCGTCCGCCATGTCCGCCCCCCTAGGTGGTTCCGCGCGGCGGTAGAGCCGCGCTCAGGCTGTCTTCGGGCGCGCAACGCACCACGACCTGTCCCCGATACCGCGCGTCGACGGAGAGCACGTGCCGCTCCCGCTCGCGGAGGTCCCGGAGCGCGGCGGAAAGCGCCCGCATGGACGCGACCGTCGCGCGCTCCGGGTCGACCGTGACCGGGATGTGATCCCGCGAGAGGCGCAGGATCGCCCGATGCGGATCCTCCGAGACGACCTCGGACACATCGGATACGAGACCCACCTCGGGGGAGTCGAGCACCTCCACGAGATGGAGGATGTCCCGCAGGCGCGCCGTCGTCACCCGCGCGCCCGGCTTCACCGTCGGGAACGGAACGCCCGAGAGGACCGGACGGTCGGCCACGAGCCCCCGGTCGAGCGGCGAGAGGATCGTTCCCGACTGGTCCACCTCGAGGAGCGTGCCCGCGTTCACGAGGAGGAACGTGCGCCGCTCGGTGACGTCGATCCGGAGGCGCCCCGGGTGCCGCGACACCCGCGCACCGGCGATCCGCGGATGGAGGGCGAGCGCGGACGCGACCTCGTCCGGGTGGATGAGGAGGAGGTTCTCCCGCTCCCGCACCGGGATCCACGAGCGGACCTCGTCGGGCGAGAGATAGAGGAGTCCCGTGACCTCGATCCGTTCGGCGCGGAAGAACGGGATCACGCCGAGCGCGCGCGCGCACGGCTGCGCTAGGAAGGGCGCCGCCAGCGTGGTCAGCAGCAGCACCAGGCCGAGAAGGAGGATGCGGCGGTTCCTCCGTCTCCGCGCCGGACGCTTGTAGGTCGGAAGTCCCGCGTACCCCGCTCTCATCCCCCACCTCCCCGGATCATCTCGCCGATTCGATAGACGTCGCCGGCCCCGATCGTGGCGAGGAGTCCCTCGGGGCGGAGCGCCTGGGCCGCGGACTCCGCGGCTTCGGCAAACGAGTGCGCGAGCACGACGCGCGGCCCGCCGGCGGCAACCACCGCCTTCGCGAGCCGCTCCGACGACACGCCCTGGATGGGCGTCTCCCCCGCCGGATAGATGGGCAGGAGCACGAGCGTCTCCACCCCATGGAAGCAGGTCGCAAAGCGGTCGAGGAGCGCCTGCGTGCGCGTGTAGCGATGCGGCTGGAACACCGCGACGATCGGGCGGCCGTACGCGGCGCGGAGCGCGCCGAGCGCCGCTTCGATCTCCGTCGGATGGTGCGCGTAGTCGTCGACCCAGAGCGCGCCCTTCACCTGGCCGCGCGCTTCGAGGCGACGGCCGACGCCGGCGAAGTCGCGGAGCCCAGCCTGGATGATCTCGAATGGAACCGAGAGCTCCCACGCCGCGGCGGCGGCGGCCAGCGCGTTCCGCGCGTTGTGCACGCCCGCCACTTGGAGATCGATCCACCCCTGCTCCTGGCCGCGGACGACGACGCGGAAGCGCGCGCCCCGCCGGCCGACCTCGAGGTCGTGGCCGCGGAACTCGGCCTCGTGCTCGAAGCCGTAGGTGACCACGCGGCGATGCACGTCGGCGCGGATCATCGCGGCGTTGGGGTCGTCGGCGGGGAAGATGGCGGTGCCGTAGAACGGGACGCGATTCACGAAGCGAAGGAAGGCGCCCCGGATGTCGTCCAGGTCCTTGTAGTGATCGAGATGCTCGAGATCGATGTTGGTGACGACCGCGATCGTGGGCGAGAGGAGGAGGAAGGAGCCGTCGCTCTCGTCCGCCTCGGCCACGAGGAAGGGGCCCCGTCCGAGCCGCGCGTTCGCGCCGACCGCCTTGAGCCGCCCGCCCACGATGACGGTCGGATCGAGGTCGCCCCGCGCGAGGATGTCGCCCACCATCGAGGTCGTGGTGGTCTTCCCGTGCGCCCCCGCCACCGCCACGGAGACCTTGATGCGCATGAGCTCGGCGAGCATCTCGGCGCGCGGAATCACCGGAATGCCGAGCGCGTGCGCGCGGTCCACCTCGGGGTTGCCCGCGGCGATCGCCGTGGACGCGACCACCACGTCCACGCCTTCGACGTTGGCAGCCGTGTGGCTTCCTGCGACGCGCGCGCCGAGGCCGCGCAGTCGGCTCACCGCCTCGGTCTCCTTGACGTCGGAGCCCGAGACCTCGTAGCCGAGGTTCAAGAGGACTTCCGCGATCCCGCTCATCCCACTGCCCCCGATGCCCACCAGATGGATCCGGCGGATCCGTCCGTACATCCTTCCTAGCTCTCGTCGACCGGGCCCGAGAGCCCGGCCAGCGCTTCGATCGAACGCGCGATCTTCTCGGCCGCGTTGGTGCGCGCGAACGCGCGCGCGTTGCGCGCCATCCGGCGAAGCCTCGACTCCTCCCGGAAGAGC
>DATEOQ010000098.1:0-6343 GCA_035273905.1 Candidatus Eiseniibacteriota bacterium
GCCTTTTTCGCTCCGTCGCCCTTCCCCTCGCCGATCGTCGCGATGAGATCGCCGACCTTGGCGGACTCGCCCTTCTTCTTCAGCACCTGCGAGAGCGTGCCCGACACGGGGGCGGGAAGCTCCAGCGTCGCCTTGTCGGACTCGATCTCGACGAGCGCTTCGTCGCGCTCGACCGCGTCCCCTTCGTTCTTCAGCCAGGTGCCGATCTGCACCTCGGTAATCGACTCGCCGACTTCGGGAACGCGCAGCTCGACCGCCATCCGTGTCTCCTCGGAAACGTTTGCGGGAACGGCCGCATCGGCCGGGCCCGTGATTATGCCACGTCGAACGCGGCTGTGAGGAGCCGCTCCTGCTCCAGACGGTGGCTGCTCAGGGCGCCGCTGGCGGGCGTCGCGGCTTCGGGACGCGTGACGCCGCTCAGCGGATGTCCGAACAAGGACGTGCCGAACCGCGCGAGCACGTAGCTCCAGGCGCCCATGTTCTCCGCCTCTTCCTGGACCCAGACCACCGGCGTTCCCTCGCGCGCCCGCTCAACCACCGGCCCGAGCGCGCTCTGGGTGAGCGGATAGAGCTGCTCGACGCGCGCGATCGCGACGTCGCTCCGCTTCAGCGATTCCCGCTTCGCCGCGAGCTCGTAGTAGATCTTGCCGGAGCAGAGAAGGATCCGCGTCGCGTCGGACGGCTTCACGGTGGGATCGGGAATCACGCGCTCGAACTTGCCGTGCGTGAGGTCTGCGATCGGCGAGACGCAGGCGGGGTTGCGGAGGAGGCTCTTCGGCGTCATCACGATGAGCGGCTTCCGCCAAGGCCGCACCACCTGGCGCCGGAGCACGTGGAAGTACTGCGCCGGCGTCGAGGGATAGACGACCTGGATGTTGTCCTTCGCCGAGAGCTGGAGGAAGCGCTCGAGGCGCGCGCTCGAGTGCTCCGAGCCCTGCCCCTCCATGCCGTGGGGCAGGAGGAGCACGAGTCCCGAGAGCCGGCGCCACTTCTGCTCGCCGCTCACCAAG
This sequence comes from Candidatus Eiseniibacteriota bacterium, assembly GCA_035273905.1. Classification (GTDB taxonomy): domain Bacteria; phylum Eisenbacteria; class RBG-16-71-46; order SZUA-252; family SZUA-252; genus WS-9. Next base: position 1,011 of record DATEOQ010000098.1, read on the forward strand.
AACTGATCGATGATCACCTGGGCCGCGTTCACGAAATCGCCGAACTGCGCTTCCCAGAGCGTGAGGCCGGCCGGGCACTCGAGGCTGTAGCCGTACTCGAAGCCGAGCACCCCCGCCTCGCTGAGCGGGCTGTTGATGATGTCGATCGGCGCCTGGTCCTGGGACAGATGCTGGAGCGCCACGTAGGGCGCCCCGTTCTCCGCGTCGAACAGTCCCGCGTGCCGCTGGCTGAACGTGCCGCGGAGGCTGTCCTGTCCGGACAGGCGCACCCGCGCCCCTTCGAGCGCGAGGCTCCCGAACGCGACCGATTCCGCCGCCGCCCAGTCCAGCGGCTTCTCGCCGCGCGCCATCTGACGCCGCTGCTCGAGCCCCTTCCTGGATTTCGGATGCGGGTGGAATCCTTCAGGAACGCTCGCCTGCGCTTCGAGGATCGAGGCCGCGCGCTCGAGCGCGATGCCGGTGTCGGGCTCGGGTACGTCGGTATCCGGGCCGCCCTTGTAGTCGGTCCACGCCTCGGTCAGCGATTCGATCGTCGGACGCACGCCGCCGTTGCGGGCGTGCGCCAGCTCTTCTTCCAGGAACGCGCGCTTGGCCTGCGCGAAGCCGTTGGCTTCCTCGCGCGTCACGCGGCCCAGGGCGATCAGCTCGTCCCGATAGCGCTCGTGAACCGGTGCCCGCGCCGCGATCTCGCGATAGAGGGCCGGCTGCGTGAACGCGGGCTCGTCCCCCTCGTTGTGCCCGTGACGGCGATACCCGTAGAGATCGATCACGACGTCCCGATGAAACTGGCGGCGGAATTCCATCGCGAGGCGCGTCACGTACACCACGGCCTCCAGGTCCTCCCCGTTCACATGGAAGATCGGCACCTGGAGCATCCGGGCGATGTCGGTCGCGTACACCGTCGAGCGGCCCTCATTCGGAAGCGTGGTGAATCCGATCTGGTTGTTCACGATGACGTGGAGCGTGCCGCCGGTCCGGTAGCCGGCGAGCTGGCTCATGTTGAGGACTTCCTGCACCACCCCCTCGCCCGCGAACGCGGCATCGCCGTGGATCAGGAGCACCATGCCCTTGTCGCCCGCGCGATCGCCCACTCGATCCTGCTTGGCGCGCATGCGTCCGACCGCGACGGGATCGACGTACTCGAGGTGGCTCGGGTTGTAGCAGAGGGAGAGGTGCATCCCCCGTCCGCTCGCCATGTCGAGATCGACGCTGTAGCCGAGGTGATACTTCACGTCCCCTTTCCCGACGTACATCTCGGGATCGGCGTCCTCGAACTCGCGGAAGATGCGGCGCGGCGCCTTCCCCATGACGTTCGCGAGCACGTTGAGCCGGCCACGGTGCGCCATGCCAATCACGATCTCGCTCTGTCCCTGGCTCGAGGCGGTCTCGATCGCGAGATCGAGGAGGGGGATCAGGGACTCGGAGCCTTCGATGGAGAAGCTCTTCGATCCGATGTACTTCTTCTGGATGAAATCCTCGAACACCTGCGCCTCGGTGAGGCGGCGGAGCACCTTCAGCTGCTCCTCGCGCGAGAGACGGGCGTGATTCTCCGAGCGCTCCATCCGGTGCTGGAGCCAGTCGCGGATGGACGTGTCCTCGATGTGGAGGTAGTGCGCGCCCACCGAGCCGCAGTAGGTCCGCTTCAACCGCGCCAGGATTTGCCGCATGGGGATCGGCGCGCCGTCGGAGATGGGATCGGCGATCGTCCGGTCGAGGTCGGCCTCGGTGAAGCCGAAGAAGGACGGCTCGAGGTCGCGCGGCATGGGACGCGGCGCGCCGAGGGGGTCGACCTTGGCGATGAGATGTCCGCGCGCACGGTAGCTGCGGAAGAGCGCTTCCGCGCCCCTTGCGAACTCCGCGGTCCCGTCCTGGCCGACGGCCGTCGCCGGCGCGGCCGTCGCCGGCGCGCGCGAGACGAATGTCCCGATCATCTCATCCCCGTTCGACTCCGCGCGCGGGGTGGCGCGACCGAAGAGCCGCTGGGGCGGGAACGAAGGGTCGAGCTGGGGACGCGACGCGAAGCCGTTGGCCTCCGGCGCGAGCGACTCGAAGTACTGCCGCCATGCCTCGGGAACCGACTCCGGATCCCGGAGGAACTCGGTATAGAGGGCCTCCACGAACGGGAGGCTCAGCGTGTTCAGGCCTTGGAGGTCGAAATCGGACATGATCCTCGTCTCGGTGGCGTCTAGGATTGTTTGGATGGCGGCCCAGCCGTGGCGCTTCTTCCTACGCCGAGGCGGCGCAGTCCGTGGGAGGACACGCGAACAGGACATCCGCCCTTGCCGGGCCGGCTATGATGCCAGAGCGACGAGGCTGGTTCATCAACTGAGTCGATTGCAATATCGACGCTTCCGGCGAATCCCGTGGGGCTCATCCACGGCCCGCCGGGAGATCTGGTCCGAGGGCTGAGTGATCACGAGCATCAATCCAGCAACGGGTGAGACGATAGCCACTTACGAGGCCATGTCCCCGGTCGAGGTCTTGCGGGTGGTCGAGCAGGCGGACCGTGGCTTTCAAACCTGGCGGCGGCTCGACGTTTCCGAGCGGGCCAGGCCGATGCAGCGGGCCGCCGCGCTCCTCGAGGAGCGCAAGGACGCGCTCGCTCTCTCGATGGCGCGCGAGATGGGCAAGCCCATCGCGCAGGGCATCTCCGAGGCGGAGAAGTGCGCCTGGGTGTGCCGCCACTACGCGGAGCACGCGCCCTCGTTCCTGGTCCCCGAGGCGATCCCGAGCGACGCGGCGAAGAGCTACGCCGCGTTCCAGCCGCTCGGCGTCGTGCTCGGCGTGATGCCCTGGAATTTCCCCTTCTGGCAGGTCTTCCGCTTCGCGGCGCCCACGCTGATGGCGGGGAACGCGTGCGTGCTCAAGCACGCGTCCAACGTGACCGGGTGCGCGCTCGCGATCGGCGACATCATGCGCGACGCGGGCTTTCCCGAGGGGCTCTTCGGCGTGCTCCTCGTGCCCGGGGAGCAGGTGGCGCGGGTGATCGAGATGCCGCTCGTGCACGCGGTCTCGCTCACCGGGAGCTCCGCGGCGGGGCGGTCGGTCGCGCGCGCGGCGGGACGCATGCTCAAGAAATGCGTGCTCGAGCTGGGCGGGAGCGATCCCTACGTCGTGCTGGAAGACGCGGACCTGGGCCCCACCGTCGAGACCTGCGTGGCGTCGCGGCTCATCAACGGCGGCCAGAGCTGCATCGCGGCCAAGCGTTTCATCGTGGTGCGTCCGCTCGAGCGCGCATTCACGGAGCGCATGGTGGATCTCATGCGCGAGAAGACGCAGGGATGGCCCACCGAGCCGGGCGTCGATCTCGGCCCCCTCGCGCGCCGGGACCTGAGGGACCAGCTCCACGCGCAGGTCACGGAGAGCGTCCGGCGTGGCGCGGTGCGCGCGCTGGGCGGCGTCGTTCCACCGGACGCCGGAGCCTTCTATCCGCCGACCGTCCTCACCTCGGTGCGCCCCGGCATGCCCGCGTACGACGAGGAGACGTTCGGACCCGTGGCCGCGGTGATCGTGGCGGAGGACGAAGCCGACGCGATCCGGATCGCGAACGACAGCCCGTTCGGACTGGGGGCGGCCGTGTTCACGAAGGATCGCGCGCGGGGGGAGCGCATCGCGGCGGAGGAGCTCGAGGCGGGCGCCTGCTTCGTGAACGCGTTCGTCCGGTCCGATCCGCGGCTGCCGTTCGGCGGGATCAAGGATTCCGGCTACGGGCGCGAGCTGTCCTCGTTCGGCATCCGGGAGTTCGTGAACATCAAGACGGTCTACGTGGCCTAGATCCGGTCGGCGGGAGCCTCGTCCTTGCTCCAGGGTCCGAACGGAAACGCGATCCGCACCTGCATGATGCGCTCCCTCCGGTGTTCGGCCTCGAGATGGTACACGCGAGCGCGGAGCAGATCCTCCAGGGACACCACGCCTACCAGCTTGCGGCCCGGGCCACGCTCCACGACCGGAAACCGGGTCAGGGCCGTCGTCGCCATGCGGTGCACCGTGACGCGAAGCGGCTCGTCCGGATAGGCGACGACCGGGTTCGTCTTGAGGATCGTGGCGAGCTCGACATCGAGGCCGTCCCCAGGTCTGTCCGCGAGCACGGTCAGCTCGTATCGAGTGACGACTCCTTGGAGGTGCCCGTGCGCGTCCACGACGGGAAAGAGGCGCTGCGGAATCGAGCCGGGGACCACGTGGAGCGACCGAGTGAGATCCGGGAGCGAGATCTTGGGCGGGAGCGCCGCGACGTCGGCGCGCATGACCTCGCGGACGAACAGGATCTCCAGAGGATCGGTGGCGTACTCGCGGCTCAGGTGGTAGCCGCGCCTCGAGATCTTCTCCGTCAGAATGGACCGCTTGAGCAGGAGCACCGTGAATGCGTGCGCGATCGACACGGCGACGAGAAGGGGCAGGAGCATGTTCACGTCGTGCGTCAGCTCCAGCGAGAAGATGATCCCGGTCAAAGGAGCGCGCATGGTCCCGCCCAGGATCGCGCCCATGCTCACGAGCGGCCAGAATCCCGCGCCACGATCCGGTAACACCCAGGCCTCGATCCCGCCCAGCGCACCCCCGAGCATGAGGAGCGGAGCGAGCACGCCTCCCGAGGTGCCCGACCCCAGCGACACCGCCCAGATCAGCGCCTTCACGCCGAGGATCGCGAGGAGCGTGGGCCCCGCGACCGATCCCTGGAGCAAATCGCCGATCGTGTCGTAGCCCACGCCCAGAGCGCGCGGAAAGAAGAGGCCGCCGATCCCGACGACCAGCCCTCCGATCGCGGGCCACCACATCCAGTGGATCGGCAGGCGTCCGAACGCATCCTCCGAGGCGTAGACGGCGCGCGTCAGGAGGCCCGACAGAATTCCGGCGAGCAGCCCGGCGACGACACAGCCCAGGAGCGCGCTCGGACCGATGAACGCGGGATGCGGCGTGACGGGGAAGAGCGGACCCATGCCGAGGATGTAGCGCCGCGCCGCCGCCGCGGTCGCGCTCGCGAGCGCGACGGGGACGAGGCTCCGCGGCTTCCACTCGAAGAGGAGAAGCTCGACCGCGAGGAGCGTGGCCGCGATCGGGGCGGCAAAGGTCGCGGCCATGCCCGCCGCGGCGCCTGCTACGAGCAGCGTCTTCCGCTCCGCGCTCGTCAGGTGGAAGAACTGCGCGACGAGCGACCCGACAGCGCCGCCCGTCATGATGATTGGCCCTTCGGCGCCGAACGGCCCGCCCGATCCAATCGAGATGGCCGAGGAGAGCGGCTTGAGGAGCGCCACCTTGGGCTCCACCTTGCTCCCGTGGAGCAGGATGGCTTCGATCGCCTCGGGAATGCCGTGCCCCCGGATCCGCTCCGATCCGTA